>JAHEMS010000378.1 GCA_024643595.1 Bacteroidota bacterium | reverse complement strand
TACCACGTTTACGGTGAATCTGCCTAATCTGCCGAAGTAGAATGCTTTTCTCTTTCCGCCTACAATCCGTTCCAATAACTGCAAAAAAATCAAGGTTTTATTTTTAAAAAGTGGTAAATATATTTTTCAATCAATAACCGCTTATTAATATCCATAACCGGTGCTGAAGGTCATCGGTACACGCAGCATATCCATAGAATTTATTACTGATTATTAATCTCCACGACCGGTGATACTGGTCATTGATAAATGTACCATTATCAAGCAGATTTGAATCTGAAATTATAGGTATTGTTCATTGGACTATAATGACTAAAAACTATTCAAGCATGATGAAAAAGCTATTGTTTTTTTTATCGATGAAACGATTATTTTCCATATTGTTTTTTCTTACCGTGGTGGTAATCGGATGTAATAAAGATGAAGATAATATTGTGCCGCAAGAGCAAACGTTAAATGATTATCTTAAATCCATGAGCCCTATTTCTAATGAAATGCCCGCGGAAAAAGTGGCTCAACTTACCAGCAGCAAAGTGGATACTACCGTTGAATACATTTACAAAACGGATTATTATGAAGCCGCTGCCGGATATGACGAACAGCTCGTGATGAATCCTCAAACCGATGTGATCTTTCCCGGGGCGCTGATCAAAGGTGAGTCTGTCCTAGATGGAACCTATACCCTGATACCCGCCCAGCGAAAGCCCATTACCATTTCAACTTCGCTATTGGGCGGAGATCGCGTATCGGTGCAAGTTGCAGATCCTAAACTTTCTACCATACGGGAAGCCATTAATAATCTGATGAAACAGGATTATCAGGTACCGTATGCCAATATGGGTTTCACAGTTGAACAAGCATATTCCGAATCGCAGCTTGATCTTTCCCTGCATGCCAGTTACAAAGGCTTTGGGGTAGATGTAAAGGGAGGGTTTGATTTTTCGAATAAGAATATCCAAACAAGGTTGGTTGCCAAGTTTATACAGAGTTATTACACCCTTGACATGGATATGCCTAATCAGCCTTCCGAATTGTTTGACGGTGATGTTAGCCGCACGTTGTTTGGCACTTATATGCCCATGTATGTTTCCACCGTAACCTTTGGCAGGATGGCCCTCTTCACAATTGAATCCACACTATCTGAAACACAAGTAAGAGCCTATTTAGATGCCGCTTATGCGGGAGTCAGCGGACAATCTTCTTCTGATTTTAATTCGCTGAAAGCAAAATCAACCATGAAAGTATATGTACTGGGAGGTAGCGGCAGCGATGCTGCAGGCACGATTGAAGGATTTGAACAATTTAAAACATACATCCAGGCCGGAGGTAACTTCTCCAAAGCATCACCCGGTGCACCCATTGCGTACAAGCTGAGGTATATCAAGGATAACACGGTAGGCAAAATTGTATTTGCTGCCTCCTATCCTATTGTCACGGCCATTCCGAGACTAGATAATGCCATTATTGACATTAAGGCTTTCTTATATTCTTTCAGTACAAATGCAACTGATGGCGCCGGTTCATCGCTTGAGCTATACGGCACCGTGTATACCTGGCCCAAAAGCCTGGGAGAAGGTGTAAAACGTGACCACTTCCCTGACGGCGATTACCTGGAAGCCACGACTCATAAATTCTCGGAAAATTCAACTACCGCAAGATTATGGGCTGGATTAAAATACAATGATGTCATTATGATTAAAATAAACATTAAGGAAGCTGACGGAGTGGGTGATCCCGATGATGTATTTAGTGAAGCCAGCTTTGAGGTTAAAGTATCTGATATAATTCTTTCAATAGGCACACCAGACGAAAAAGGAGACTTTATGGAAAAAACAGACCTTAAGGTGTATAATTATGATGATAACCAAAACATTAATTTTACCATGCGCTTCTATTATGAAGTGGACCGAATTTGACGCTGGCGCTGATGTGTTGAAAGGAATTGGTTGAGTATGTATTATATGAAGGTTCTGCCGTGTTGGTGCTATTCGCCAACACGCTGAACTGATTAACCCTTGGCAGGTATTGTTCCCATGGTAACAAATGATTCACTTGGTTTCAGAATTCATCTATCGCTGCTGATCTTCTTTAGCCACAATGGATTTTTCCATGTTGTTTAAAGACACCCACCAATAGCGACTCCAATAAAGAGCATTGAAGCAAAATCGCACGAAATATTATTGCTTTAGTGCATGGTCGATCTTACCAAAGCCCACTTCTTCATGGTTACTCATCCAATCAAAAACATCATACGGTATCATCACCCATTTATCTTTTCGATATTCAAATCCATAGTTAAGAAAGGACCCGTCACCCACAGCTCCTTCCAACACCGTAAACGTCAACTGCAGGCGATCTTTATCGTGTGGCTTCAAATCCACGTCAAACAAATCGGCATCGTTAATTATTTCCTGAAGCGTTTTTCGATTTATCATTTGGACCTCCGGAGAAAGTTGATGGGGCATAACCGCCTCTCCCATAATCGTATGGTTATTTCCTTTAGCATAGCGATGAAAGATCCAATAATGCTGCAACTTATCAATGGAAGTAGCACAGGAACACAATTTCATTTTATCAGAAACCTGGCACATAGAGAACTTAAAATTTACAAATTTAACGCAAACATCGTTGGGTAATGACCAGATAGCCTAGCTTCATCTGGATTATCAATTACGCTCACGTTATTTATTTTTCTTCTCAATTTAGGTGAAAGATAGAAATAGTCAAGCGCCTATAATTGTTATCTCGATGGATCTGAAGCGAAGGGCATGCTGTGCTATCAAGTACGACATATCACTCAACGAGAATTCTAATGATTACAGAATGGTTATGCTGAATCTATTCAACCCCCCTTTTAAGGACTCAGTTTCTTTTACCTTACTGGACAATACGGCATCGGCACTTATCCAATATCGTTTTCCGACTGTAAGGCTGTAGAAATACACGATGCCTCTGCTATCGGAAATCTGAGTTTGCGTTATCTCATTAATTCGGTCACGGGCCTCCTGTTCAGTTAAGTACACCGATACTTTTATGTTTTCGCGAGGCTTTCCGGAGAGCGTACCGGTAACGGATACTTCGAGCTCAGGAGGTTCGCTGATGGTGTTCACATCACATGCTTCCATAGCTGGAAGCAAGACAATGAGCAACCCTGATAAAAGGAAATAGTTTATTATTTTTTTAATCATTTCCGCAAAAAATTCTTTCCTGATAGCTACATATGGGAAATAGAAAGTTACAAATTTGATGGGATAGTAACTGATCTTTAAATATAAGGGCTAAAAATTAATTAGCTATATTGAGAGTCTAACCTGGTGCAAGATCCAGTAAGTGTTTATTTATTATTACACACGAATATATACATTACTTAAGCACATGCCCCAAACCCGCCAACTCGCTGCCATTATGTTTACCGATATTGTCGGGTACACCACCTTGATGGGCAAGGATGAAGCAAAGGCGTTTGCCATATTGGATAAAAACCGCGCCATTCAAAAACTCATCATAGAACAATACAATGGCCGATGGATCAAGGAGCTGGGCGATGGGGTGATGTGCAGTTTCAATGCCGTTTCAGATGCAGTGAATGCCGCCATAAAAATTCAGCAAACCTGTAATGCCACTAAAGAATTTCAATTACGCGTTGGCATTCATCAAGGGGAAGTGGTCTTTGAAAATGATGATGTGTTTGGCGATGGGGTAAACATAGCTGCCCGCATTCAGGCACTGGCGACACCCGGAGGTATCTGGGTTTCAGAGGCAGTAAATCATAATTTGTCGAATAAGATTGACATCGAAACGGAATTTGTCAAGACAGAACAACTTAAAAATGTAAAGGAACCGGTTCGTATTTACCAGGTGAAAAATGAAGGCCTTGAAACCACAACACCGGAAAAGCCAGTGGAGCTGGTGGCGGAAAAGAGCATCGCGGTGTTGCCCTTCGCCAACATGAGTAGTGATCCTGAGCAAGAGTATTTCAGCGATGGAATCAGCGAGGAAATCATCAATGTGCTGGCTCAGGTAAACGAGCTTAAAGTCATTGGGCGAACATCTGCCTTCGCATTCAAGGGAAAGAACCTGGATTTGAAAGTGATTGGTGAGCAACTGAACGTGAACTATCTGCTGGAAGGAAGTGTAAGGAGGTCGGGGAATAAACTTCGTATCACAGCGCAGCTTATTAAAGTATCCGATGGCTTTCATCTGTATTCTGAAAAATTTGAC
>JAHEMS010000377.1 GCA_024643595.1 Bacteroidota bacterium | reverse complement strand
CTGGTTCAATCATTAAAAGATGCGGCTTCAAAAATATTGAAACTTAATCCTGACATACCGCAGGAGGCCCAGGTAGCGTTGGATAATATTCAGAGCACTGGATTTTTAATTCACTTTGTTGCTTCAAATTTAAATGTAGAAGTATCAGATAAGCAGAAAATACTTGAAACCGATAACATCATCGATCGGGGCACTCTATTGTTGCAGTATATGCTGAAGGAAATTCAGATGCTGGAGATCAAGCATGAAATTCAGAAGAAAGTTCATACCGACATTGATCAGCAACAGCGGGATTATTTTCTGCGGCAACAAATTAAAGTATTGCAGGATGAGTTGGGATATGATGGACCAGATAAAGAGATAGAAAAACTTCGTAAGCGAGGAGCTGAAAAGAAATGGTCCAAATCGGCCGCAGAGCATTTCAATAAAGAACTTGATAAACTATTGCGAATTAATCCGCAGGCGGCAGAGTTTCCAGTCGCCATGAACTATGTTGAATTCATGCTTGATTTGCCATGGCACGAATATACGGTAGATGATTTTGATTTGAAGAAGGCAAGAAAAATCCTTGATAAGGATCATTTTGGTCTTGAAAAAGTAAAGACCAGGATCATTGAATATCTTGCCGTTCTGAAGTTGAAAAAAGATATGAAAGGACCAATCCTTTGTTTATATGGTCCTCCGGGTGTGGGTAAAACTTCGCTTGGTAAATCCATAGCAAAATCGCTTCAGCGCAACTACATTCGAATGTCATTGGGTGGGGTGCATGATGAAGCGGAAATCCGTGGACACCGCAAGACCTATGTAGGGGCTATGCCTGGTAAGATTTTATTAAATATAAAAAAGGCAAAATCCTCTAACCCTGTATTTATCCTGGATGAGATTGATAAAGTAAAATCTGATTTTAGAGGTGACCCATCCTCGGCACTGCTTGAAGTATTGGATCCTGAACAAAATAACTCCTTTGGTGACAATTATCTGGAAGTGGAATATGACCTTTCCAAGGTGCTGTTCATTGCCACAGCTAATTCACTGGATTCAATTCATCCTGCCTTACGGGATCGGATGGAAATCATTGAATTGACTGGTTACACAATAGAGGAAAAACTTCAGATTGCAATCAAGCATTTAGTGCCTAAGCAATTGGCAGAGCATGGGTTAAAATCCAGGCAAGTTAAATTTTCTAAAGAGTCACTTTTGAAAATAATTGAAAGCTATACCAGGGAATCGGGTGTGAGAAGCCTCGAACGCAAAATTGGTTCGGTAGTAAGAAGCATTGCCAAGTCAGTAGCGATGGAAGAGGAGTTTGAAAAAAATATCACGCCCATGTTTGTGGTTAAGGTATTGGGAGCTGAAATTTTTGATGAAGAGCTTTATCAAGGGAATAACATTGCTGGTGTGGTAACGGGCCTTGCCTGGACACAAGTTGGCGGGGATATTCTTTTTGTGGAATCAAGTTTGAATAAAGGGAAGGGGACGCTAACAATCTCAGGCCAATTGGGTGATGTCATGAAAGAATCGGCTATCGCCGCCTTATCATACTTAAAATCAAACGCAGAACGATTGGGGATAGATCATAGAGTTTTTCAGCAATATGATTTACATATACATGTGCCTGCTGGTGCGGTGCCGAAAGACGGCCCATCGGCAGGTATTACCATGCTCACCTCTTTGGCATCAATATATACCCAACGGAAAGTTAAAGATAAGCTGGCAATGACAGGGGAAATCACGTTGCGTGGTAAAGTCTTACCAGTTGGTGGGATCAAAGAGAAAATTCTAGCCGCTAAAAGAAGTGGTATTAAAGAAATTATTTTAAGTGAACGCAACAAAAGAGATATTCAGGAGATTGAAAAGCAATATATCAAGGGATTAAGTTTTCAATATGTGGATACGGTTGACCAGGTCTTAAAAATTGCATTACTAAAAGAAAAGGTTGATAATCCTCTTGTGTTCACATTAACCGATGTCAAGTCATAGTCATTGAAGTTCGTAAAATAAAGTACATGTTAGAATCAACCTATCTCACGCCGCAACAGATTGTAAGGGAACTGGATAAATATATCATTGGTCAATACGAAGCAAAACGGAATGTAGCCATTGCTTTAAGAAACCGATGGAGGAGAATGAGCGTGAAATCTGAAATACAGAATGAGATAGTGCCAAATAATATATTAATGATTGGAGCGACCGGTGTCGGAAAAACAGAAATTGCCAGAAGACTTGCCAGAATAGCGGATGCGCCATTCGTTAAAGTGGAGGCTTCAAAATTTACGGAAGTGGGTTATGTGGGCAGAGATGTTGAAAGTATGGTTCGTGATCTCGCAGAGCAATCTGTTAATATGGTAAAGGCGAGGAAGAAAGAAGAGGTAAAAGAAAGGGCGGCACAGATGGTAGAAGATATTATTCTCGACGCGTTAATACCGGCTATGAGGTCGAAGCCGGCTGGGTTTACGGTTGCTCATGAGGAATCACAGGAAATGCCAGCCAGCGATGTAGAATTGAATGAACGTACCCGTAATTTGTTTAGGGAAAAAATAAAGAATGGGGAGCTTGAAGATCGGAAAATTGAAATCAATATCAAGCAAAGTTCGGGAGCAGGGGTTGGGATGATTGGCGCAGGCATGATGGACGAGGTATCTATGATGAATTTGCAGGAGATGCTGAATGGCATGATGCCCAAAAAACCGAAGAAAAGGAAAGTTACTGTGGGGGAAGCAAGGAAAATTCTTTTGGAAGAAGAGGCACTCAAACTCATCGATATGGATGAAGTAAAAGAGGAGGCGCTGCGCAAGGCGGAAGATGCTGGAATTATTTTTATTGATGAAATAGATAAAATAGCTTCTGGCGCAGGAAAGAAAGGGGGAGGTCCTGACGTAAGCCGCGAAGGGGTTCAACGAGATCTGCTACCAATCGTTGAGGGAAGCACTGTAAATACGAAATATGGCGTAATAAAAACCGATCACGTCTTGTTTGTGGCAGCTGGCGCATTTCATATGTCAAAGCCGTCTGATCTTATTCCTGAATTGCAGGGTCGATTCCCGATCCGGGTTGAGCTTACCAACCTAACCAAAGAAGACTTTGTACGCATTCTGACAGAACCTAAAAATGCGTTGACGAAGCAATACAAAGCATTGTTTGAAGCAGAAGGTGTATCGTTAGAATTTTCAGATGATTCCATATTTGAAATCGCTCAAGCCGCATTTGATATTAATTCCGAAGTTGAAAATATAGGTGCGCGCAGATTGCACACGGTGATGAGTAAATTGTTAAATGAATTTTCATTTGATGTGCCCGATAAGATTTCAGCAAACTCACGCATTAAGATTACAAAAGAGATGGTTAATGAGAAGTTGAGCGGATTGGTCAAGAACAGAGACTTAAGTGAGTATATATTATAGCGGATGGTCCGTTACCTCTTTGCTTTATTTTTAGTTTTGCTTGTTGCTGAACCGGCACAATGTCAGGAGGCTACCGATTCCGTTGCAGATAGCAACATTCAGAAGTTTCCGGATAAGTTTTTTATTTGGCCACTTTTAAAGAAGCGCTCACTTTCATTTGATGTGCGCAATGGAGATAATCAAAAAATCAGGTATAAGCCTAACAATTCATTCAGTTTAGGTCTTGGTATTTATCTTTTTGAAATCAGCGCGGAGATTTCGTTTGAAATACCAATTAATGCAAAAAGTCAATCAAGTTTTGGCTCCACCGATGCCCGTGAATTTCATATTAATTTTATTGGAAATAATTGGGGGGTCGATCTTTTCAGACAAAAATATGAGGGTTTTTATTTTAATGAAATTATAGGGTCGTCTAAAGAGGTTATCATAAAGCGCCCGGATATTGAGCTGAACAATACAGGGATAAACGGAATTTATGCTTTCAATAAAAAGAAATTTTCATTGAGGTCGGCTTATAATTATTCGGAACGCCAATTAGAAAGTGGAGGCTCCTTCATTGTCTCTGGTAATCTGAATAGATTGCGACTCTTTGCGGATTCGGTGATTTTTACAAAGCAGTCAACACCTAATTCCGGTTTGCTATTGATGCGATACACGACGCTTAGTATTGCCGGGGGTTATAGTTATACGCTGGTTTATCATTCTTTTTTTCTGAATGGAACGCTCTCGGTTGGTCCTGCCCATAACTGGATACTGTATACTCGTTCTGGAGGAGATGAATATTATGATTTAGCCGTTAATACTTTCAGTGATATTCGGATATCATTAGGGTATAACAGTGATCGTTTTTTTGGTGG
>JAHEMS010000376.1 GCA_024643595.1 Bacteroidota bacterium | reverse complement strand
AATTAGCACTATGACTCCATGTAAGGGTCCGATGGATTTATCAAATGAACTATGAAAACTACACGCAGAAAATTTATTAAGAGTCTTTCTATTACTACCGCCTGGATGTTAAGCGGAGGCGTACGGGAGCTAACTGCAGCTGAGGTGCGTTCCCTCAAAAGCAAAGTAATCTTTCGCTTTGCAGTGGCCAGTGATGGACATTATGGTCAGCCCAACACCACCTATGATGATTTTTACGCTACGATTGTAAATCATATTAATCATTTCCATAAAGAAACTCCCTTGCAGAGTTGTGTGATCAATGGCGATATCATCCATAATGAAAAAGAACTCCTCGTGCAGGCTAAACAAAAGATCGATCGGTTATCCATGCCGTATTATGTTACCAAGGGCAATCACGATATGGTCAGCGACGGCTACTGGAAGGAAGTATGGAATGTGCCGGTCAATTATGAAGCCGTATTTAAAAAAAATACATTCCTGATGCTCACTACATCGAATGAACAAGGAGAATATTTATCTCCTGATTTAACCTGGTTGAAAACCAAGCTCGATGAGCATAGCAAACAAAAAAACATTTTCATCTTTCTGCATATCCCTCAATATAAATGGACGGCCAACGCCATTGATACACCCGCGTATTTTGAATTGGCGAAACAGTATCCCAACATCAAAGCTGTCTTTCATGGCCATGAGCACGATCAGGATGGCGTAAAAATGATGGATAACATACCCTATCTTTTTGATTCTCATTTTGGTGGTAGCTGGGGCACATCGTATCATGGCTTTCGCGTGGTAGAATTACTCAAAGACAATTCCATGATCACTTACCTGATGAATCCCAGGGAGAAAATAAATGAGTCAACACATTGAGGTAATTAATCACCTGATGGGTTATAACATTCACATTCAGCCAAACACCTATCAATCAATATATTGTAAGGTGTAGGTATTCCAAATAAACCAGGTTTTCAATTTGCACAACGAGCAAGGCAAGCGTAATTTTGCAGGCTCAATAAACAGGAAAGATGTTCGATAGTTTAAGTTTTAAAATAGATAAGGCGCTTCAAGGTCTGAAAGGCCAGGGAAGAATCACCGAAATAAATATTGCTTCCACCATCAAGGAGATTCGCAAGGCATTAATTGATGCGGACGTAAACTATAAAGTTGCCAAAGAAGTTACGGATGAGATCAAGCAGCAGGCCATGGGCCAGAATGTGCTTACCTCAATTTCTCCGGGGCAACTGCTTACTAAAATCACTAACGATCAACTCACTACCCTGATGGGTGGTGAGAGTGAAGACATCAACCTGGAAGGAAACCCGTCTGTCATTTTGATTGCTGGTCTTCAGGGTTCTGGTAAAACTACTTTCTCAGGAAAGATTGCTAACTACTTGAAAAAACAAGGCCGCCAGGTTTTGTTAACTGCTTGTGATATCTACCGTCCTGCCGCTATTGAGCAACTAAAAGTATTGGGGGAGCAAGTCGGTGTTGAAGTCTATGCCGAGCCTGACAATAAGGATGCCGTAAAAATTGCCAAGGCGGCCATCGAACATGCCAGGAAAAACAATCATCGTGTCGTAATCGTAGATACGGCAGGTCGTCTTGCCATTGACGAAGAGATGATGAATGAGATCGCTAAGCTGAAGGAAGCTCTCCAACCATCTGAAACATTATTTGTAGTAGACAGCATGACTGGCCAGGATGCTGTAAACACCGCTAAAACATTTAATGATCGTTTGAATTTTACAGGAGTAGTGCTTACTAAACTGGATGGTGACACTCGTGGTGGAGCAGCACTTTCCATCCGAAGAGTGGTTGAGAAACCCATTAAATTCATCAGCTCAGGAGAAAAGATGGAAGCCATTGATCGCTTCTATCCGGATCGTATGGCGAGTCGTATTCTCGGCATGGGTGACGTGGTGAGTTTAGTTGAAAAAGCACAGCAGACATTTGATGAAGAAGAAACACGCAGGCTTAATGCCAAAATGCGTAAGAATCAGTTTGACTTCAATGATTTTATTTCACAGTTGGAGCAAATTAAAAAGATGGGTAATATGAAAGACTTGCTTGGGATGATTCCCGGCATGGGCAAAGCGATGAAAGGCATCGACATTGATGACAATTCTTTTAAGCCCATTGAAGCCATTATACGTTCCATGACCAATGAAGAAAGGACAAATCCGGACAAAATAAATAGTAGTCGCAAAAACAGAATTGCTAATGGCAGTGGCACCAGTGTTCCACAAGTAAATCAATTGTTGAAACAGTTTGAGGATATGCGCAAGCTGATGAAAACCATGAATAAAATGGGGGGTGGGAAGCGAGCGTTGAACGCCATGAATCCTTTTGGCCGATAATCCATTTCAACTATTCCTTCGAAATCAATCAAAAATGATTTCATGGAATGCGGATGGAACTGACTTTGGCTACCAGCAAATTAACCTTATCTTTCAGGTCATACTTTTATAACCACTATACTCCATGTCTGCCACCGATTCTTTATTTCAAACTTTATTAAAAGATGAAGTTTCTGCCTACGGGCAGTTGAAAAAATTTCCAGCGGGGTCCGTCATTCTTCAGGAGGATAGTTATATCAAGTCTATACCTCTCGTACTTAATGGTAGCCTTAAAGTCATGCGCACCGATCAAGACGGACACGAAATCTTGCTTTACTATATCACTCCAGGTGAAAGTTGCATCATGTCCTTTTTAGGTGGAATACACAATGAAACCAGCAAGATCAAAGCTGTGGTTGAAGAAGATGCCGAAATCCTTTTTATCCCGGTAGAAAAAGCCAGTGAATGGGTAAAAAAATTTCCAGAATGGTCTGATTTTATCTTCCGACTATATCACAAGCGATTTGAAGAACTTCTTACCGCTGTTAATGCCATTGCTTTCCAAAAATTGGACGAAAGATTATTTCAGCTGTTAAAGCAGAAGGCTGAGCTCTATCAGACCAAAGAAGTTAAAATCACTCATCAGCAACTTGCCGATGAACTTGGCACTGCCCGCGAAGCGGTATCCCGTGTAATGAAACAGATGGAAAACGAAGGCCTTGTTTCCCTGGCTCGAAATAAAATTACACTTCTGTAACGAAGATCACAGATTAACTTTATTTACGCTGCTAATTTTGCATCAGATAATTCATGTCAATGCAATTCATAAAGAGTCATTTCATAACAATCGTTGGAGTATTTATTGGGCTAGCCGCTGGGTATTTATATTGGCATGAAGTGGGTTGCACCAGCGGCTCCTGCCCAATTACCTCAAGTCCAATTAATTCATCGATCTATGGTGCCTTCATGGGAGGACTTGCTTTCAACATGTTTCAAAAAGAAAAAAATTAAACAATTATATGATAGAAAGGATTATTCAAAATGGTGAGGGCACCATTATAGACGTGCGCTCCAGAGGAGAATTTCAAGGTGGTCATCCGGCAGGAGCGATCAACATTCCGGTGAACGAAATCGTCCAACGTTTGGATGAAGTGAGAGCATTTACTGCTCCACTCATACTTTGCTGCGCCTCCGGTGGGCGGAGTTCGATGGCTATGCATCTGCTTAGGCAACAAGGTGTTACGGCACACGATGCCGGTTCCTGGATGACTGTGAATTATTTGCAAAGTCAATCTGTTAATAGAGCAGTATGATTGAACTAATAAAAAGTTTGTTAGGACTAGGCCCTAAAGTGGATTATACGGCATTGGTAAAACAGGGGGCTATGATCGTGGATGTTCGCTCAAAAGGAGAATTCAGCGGTGGCCACATTCGGGGCTCAGTAAACATACCTGTGGATCAAATTAGAACTAATCTTCACCGTTTTTCTGATAAAGATAAAGTGATTATTACTTGTTGTGCGTCAGGAAGCCGCAGTGGAATGGCCAAAAGTATATTAAAACAAAAGGGGTATACCCAAGTATATAATGGAGGCGGTTGGATGAGTCTTCAACATAAAATTTAAATACTATGGATGCACATTTTTATAACGTTCAAATAGCGTGGAATCAGGACCGTAAAGGTATGATGTGTTCCCCTGAACTGAATGCACTTACACAAGGAGCGGGATGTATTGAGGTTGCTACACCTCCTGAATTTCCAAAGGGAATTCCCGGAATCTGGTCACCAGAACATTTATTTACTGCTGCTGTAAGCAGTTGTTTAATGACCACTTTTTTAGCTATCGCAGAAAATTCTAAATTGGAATTCAGCGGATTCCATTGTAACAGCAAAGGTAAACTTGATCAGGTAGAGGGTAAGTTTCTGATG
>JAHEMS010000375.1 GCA_024643595.1 Bacteroidota bacterium | reverse complement strand
CCATTTACGTGGGGTGTGTGGAGAAAGGGAATATACGTTCATATAAAGTGGTAGAGAACGCAGGTTATGAACAACTTGGATTGTTAACAGTAAGCGCATTCAGCCGGTTCTTCCCCAGGGCGCAAAACGGCATAGAGCGTATACATTCAGAAACCGAGAGAGAGGTTGTCATAGGTCTTTTAAAGACGCAATATGCTAACCATGTGTTGGTTCATTTCGATTATCTCTTTTTGAAAAATAATTACTTTGTGATTCGAAAGGATGGTGAAATTGTTGCAGGATGCCAGTTTCATCGTGTGCATTGGGCGATTAATAGTATGCCAGGATTGATGGGTAAAATCATTATGAACGTATTGCCCAATGTTCCGCTGATTAACAAACTTTTCAACCCCAGACAATTTGAATATCTTGCTTTCGAAGGAATTTATTTCAAACCGGGTCATGAAGAAACTTTGCTCCGGCTTTTTGAGGGGTTACTTTATCAAGAGAAATTGAACTCTTCCCTGTTTTGGATGGGATCAAATTGTCCTTTCCGGGAAGCTATTCATCAGTATGGAAAACTTGGTCTGATGCGACACTTCGTCAAAGATTCGGGCGTGTATATCATGACTTCCTATCGCAATCTGAGTGATCAGGAAGTAATGCACCTCAAATCCGGGCCACTCTATGCTTCTGCCTTTGATTATATTTGATTTTTACAATTTAAGTTCCACCTTCTTCCCTGTTTTTACGGCTAGGAATATAGCATCTATAATTTTCAAATCTTTTAGTCCCTCTTCACCATCTACTGGTACTGGAGCTTTTTTCCCCTGGAGAATAATAGCAGCCATCTCATCCATTTGTGTAGTTTGGTGAGTGATGTGTGGATTTGTCAATTCCCCTTTATTGGTACGTGCTTTAATGGGGCCATAACCTGTGGAGGGTTGCATTTCTGCAAATCCTTTTTCTCCATTTAAAAAGAAGCGATCGAGATTACTCATTTGGTAGGTAGACAGGCATGAAGCAACAGCACCCCCAGGAAAGCCAAACTGAAACTGTATGGTTTCATCAATCCCCTCTTTGAATTTCACTGGATCAGTTTTGGTTTCTTGTGCTGTAACCCAAATCGGATCCTCACCGATCATGTACCTCGAACCATTCACCGCATAAATTCCAATATCCATCATCGCTCCACCACCCGAAAGAGCCTTATTTAATCGCCACTGATTTGGATCCCCAATTCTGAAGCCACATAAACCCTGGAAAAAAAGTACTTTACCAAAATCCCCAGCATTTCGCATTCGAAGAATTTCAAGTGTTTTGGCTTCAAAGTGCATCCGATAACCCACCAATAATTTAACGTTAGCCTTCTTGCATGCATCAATCATTTCTTGTCCATCTTTCGCATTAATTGACATAGGCTTTTCGCAAATCACATGCTTACCAGCTTTTGCCACGCGTATGGCTTGATCTTTATGCAATGCATTTGGCGTGATGATATACACCGCATCGATATCGGGGTTGTTTTTTATGTTATCGAAGTTTTCATAGTTATAACAATTTTTGTCAGGTATGTTATACTTGGCTTGCCAGTCTTTGATTTTTGATGGCGTTCCGCTAATCACCCCGGTAACTTTCGCCATCGAGCAGGATTGCATTGCCTCGGCAACACGGTTTCCGTAACTGCCTAGGCCGAGGATTGCCACCTTTAACATAGGCCCTTCATAAGGGACTTCATTTAAAATACCCGAAGGTCTTTCGTTCATTGCAGTGAGAACAGGAATTCCAAATGCTGAGGCGGTAATCTTTTGTAAAAAGTTTCTGCGTGAATTCATAGTCATTATATTTTATAGAAATAAAAAGATCGTGCTGATTAATGCGATGCTTAAGGTAAGCAACTATTAAATCTATTTTCATATTTTTCTTTTTCAGAAAGATTATCAAAGTTATAAAAGGTAAATTAGCTGTATGAAAATTATCATCGTGCTTATCCTTTCAGCCGTAGTTTTAAGTGGTTGTGTCAAAAATGATTTGACTTCCAAAGAAAACAAACTGCAGATTCACCGAATTAAAGGAGTTAAACCTAGAAATGTGATATTTATTCTGGCCGATGACCATCGATATGATTTTATGGGATTTACTGGTAAAGTGCCCTGGCTTAAAACGCCCAACATGGACCGACTTGCGAAAGAGGGCGCATATTTTAAAAATGCATTTGTTACAACGTCACTTTGTTCGCCTAGCCGTGCTTCCATTCTGACAGGCCTTTTCTCCCACTCCCATAAGGTAGTGGATAATCAGGCGCCACTTCCAGATGATTTGATCTTTTTTCCGCAGTATCTTCAGCAAGCGGGATACCAAACTAGTTTCTTTGGAAAGTGGCACATGGGTAATGATAGTGATAAACCACGCCCGGGATTTAATCATTGGGAAAGTTTTAAAGGTCAAGGTGTCTATTATAATCCCACTCTTAACATCAACGGAAAGCAGGTTTCCTATAATGACTCTACATATATCAGTGATTTGTTAACCGAGCATGCTGTGACTTGGTTGAAGCAACGCGACAAACAAAAACCTTTTTTTCTCTACCTCTCGCACAAAGCCGTGCATGCTGAATTTATGCCGGCAAAGCGTCACATGGGAAATTATAAGAATGAACCAATAATGCTACCTCCATCTTTTCGTACGTCAGATAGTCAGGTAAAAGGAAAGCAATCGATCAATGCATCTATAGAAAGGGAAGTTTCAAATAATGAACCGTTGAAGGGTGAGGCTTACTACGGAAAGGGACGCACTCCTGACTGGCAAAAGATGCAGCGTGAAAGCTGGCATGGTGTTGATTACATGTATCATGGTAAGATCAGTTTTCCTGATTTTTATAGACGATATTGTGAAACGCTTCTGGGAGTGGATGAAAGTGTGGGGGCGATACTGGATTACCTTGACAAAAATGGATTAGCAGAAGAGACCATGGTGATTTATATGGGTGATAATGGATTTTCATTTGGCGAACACGGACTTATCGATAAACGTCATTTTTATGAAGAGTCAGTAAAAGTGCCATTCCTTATTCGTTGCCCAGAAATTTTTGGCGGATCCAAAATGATGGAGCCTATGATTCAGAACATCGATGTTGCGCCAACAATACTTGCTGTAGCGGGAATTGAGAAGCCAGATAATTTTCAGGGTCAGTCTATTTTACCACTATTGAATGAAAAGGAATATCGTTGGCGTGATAAGATTTTTTATGAATACTATTGGGAGTATGATTTCCCCCAAACTCCCACTATGCATGGCGTCCGAACGGATCGGTATAAATTGATACGCTATCATGGGATTTGGGATACCAATGAATTTTATGACTTGCAGGAAGATCCGCATGAAATGAATAACCTCATTGCAAGTCCGGAACATCAGGAGTTAATCGAAACATTAACCACTGATATATACAACTGGTTAGAAAGTACGGATGGTATGCAAATACCTTTAAAGCGCACTGTGAAGAAGCGTTCTGGTGATCATCGTAATCTGGAAACTTATTGAATTATTATTAAAACTTGTGGCCGGTATTATCCGGCCACTGATGGAATTTTAAAAGAATATTAATATTGCATCGTTAAACCTTTAAAGTACTTTTCAGGGAATCAATGCCTGACTTTCCGGTATTCAATAGCGCTTCAACTTCTTTGTTGTAAGCTTTTTTGACATCATCATAAGTTCCCACCATGCGGTTTTTCAAATCTTTTGTTTTGTCGGTAATTTGTTCTCTGGTTTTTTTGCCACTGTTTGGGGCAAGCAGAATACCGGTCAGTATTCCCAGTGATGCGCCAGCTAAAAATCCTGTGATGACCTTCGATGTTGTATTCATAATAATTCATTTAAAGTTGTTCGTCCTGAAACATTCAAGACATTCCGGTAGTGCTTACCTAGGATAAGGACTACACTTATCCAACGACAAAAGGCTGGGGTCCGTTCAAATTATGAATAATAAATCAAGCAGTTTTTTTAAATAATTTTAGTTAATGAATGTATAACAAAAAGTATCTTATGATGTGATGATCAATGTCATTGCGAATTGAATTTCCATCAATTATCATTCTGATCATAGATATTTCATATAGTCGCACCTGAATCTTTGTGCGATGCAACATCATGTTCAAGCTTTATATCCGATTTTGAATAAGTAGAATTGGATTAACTACTTAAATACTTCAATGAATGGTTAATAATTGAGGGTTTATAGTTAATCTTAATCTTCTTATTACTTTTTTATGTCCAGATTTATATTAATTCTTATTGGTATAACGTTCGTGTC
>JAHEMS010000374.1 GCA_024643595.1 Bacteroidota bacterium | reverse complement strand
CAGCAACTCCTGCACCATTATCAATAAAGGTATTATCACGATATTCATTATTATGTGAAAACATAAAGTGCAACCCATATCGCTTATTGCCTTCACTGTAATTTCCAGTGATGAGGGAGTGCGTCACAAACTCAAAATATATTCCGTCACGATGTCCTTTGATTTTATTTTGATCAATCCTGATGTCATGGCATTTCCACATATGGATACCATTTCCGATCTGATGCTCTTCCATAGCTACCGCACGTAACTCATTATTATGTACCTCGCAATCAGATGAATTAGATAAATATATTCCAAAGAAATTATTCTCGAACTTGTTATCCAGAATGGATACGCCACTGGAGTCAATGATTTTAACGGCTGCCAGATCTTTAATGCTGGCCACTCCAGAGTTGACGAATTTAAATCCCTGTACAACTACTTTGTCTGCATGAATGGTTAGTATTTCATATTTATTCTCACCGTCAAGTACAGGATAATTATTACCGATTAAAGTAATCGATTTTTGCAGATAGATATTTCCTTCGCGATAAACACCAGCGTCAACTAAAATAGTATCACCAGGGTTCGCATGTGAAATGGCTTGCGTAATTCGGGTCAATAATCCCGATGAGCCTACCCGAATGGTTTTTCCAATAGCATCAACAGCCAATAAGAAAATGATCCCTAAACAAATAACTAGTTGTATTTTTTTCATTTTGAGTGGCGCATCAAAAATGCAAAAACATTATTTGAGCTGGGTCACTATTTCTCCCCAACTCATAAGAATACCATTATACTTTTTTCTAATTCTGTTAAAATCCTTTTCATTTCCAAAGGCTGCAATACCGCTGGCCATAGGGCTTCGTATTGAATCTGACTTTACATAATATGAATTGGTCGCATCAATAAACGTCTCCGGATTGGCAAAATCAATAACTAATCGGTAGGCCATATTTTCTTCTGGCTCTTCTCCGGAACTATGAAACTCCAACAAACAATTAACATCATCAAACTTATATATCTTACCTTTTTTTGTGACAATCTCTGCCCCAAACTTTGGATCCATCAATGTCATCTTGCAGGTGTAACAGGCATCTTTACCAAAGACCAATAGCTCAGGCTCCACCTTGCATCCGTAGAATAAACTTATTATCAGTACTACTACAAGTTTTCTCATGCCTGCGATTTATTCTTCTTTATTTCAAAAATCAGTATGCCAATACTGAGCAATGCCGCTACCAGAAATATCCATCCTCCTATATCGGGACCGGAGAATGCCGTGAAATTTAGAAGCTGTTTCGTCCCTATCAATGGCGGTTGATAAGACATGCCTGGAACAACAATTGCAGCTGTTGGGTCTAGGTTGTGACCATAGTCGTAACCCCACAAATAGAAATCAACCAATGCGGCAACACCTGTTACAAGAAGAAGGGACACGAAAGACCAAAGTAAAAATCGCCTATTCAATAGGGCGACTAGTAAACCAAATACAATAAGAAATCCAACAATATAAATCATGTAGTGAAACTCAGGAAACATCTCCACTTCAATGTGTTTCATTCCGATATAATGATTAAGAGCACTGATAATTTTCACATCACCAGTAATATTGTTGATCCAAATATCCATTTCCAATCCTTCAGGGTATTGTGGTGCCCACATAAGAATTTGCCATAGTGGCACAAAGTAGGCACTTATCATTAGCAGTGCCGAAACTGCTATTAAAAATCGTGATATGGGTTTTAGTGGCTTCATACAAAATATTTTTAATGTAGTCCCGTTCCGTCCATCCGATAAATCGGGATGGACGGTATTCGGGACTTTCAACCTGTAAACTATGAAAACGATCTACTGACCTGCGCCACTTGCCTGGCCTTCGATCACACCGGTTGAAAACTTCAATGGTACGCTGCTACCTGGAGGTGATATTCTAATATAACCGGACATCTCCTGATGCAATGCAGAACAAAAATCGGTACAATAAAAAGGTATAACGCCAGCCACCAATGGCTTCCATTTTAATGTTTGAGTCTCCCCTGGCATGATTAATATTTCCGCGTTAATGGCGCCTCTAATGGCAAATCCATGCGGTACATCCCAATCTTGCTCAAGGTTAGTAACATGAAAATAAACATCATCGCCTACGCGTACACCTTCAATGTTGTCAGGAGTTAAGTGTGACCTGATGGCAGTCATATAAACATGCACCTCATTGCCTTTTCGTTCAACACGAGCTTGTCCCTCACCTTTAGCAGCATAAGGGTTTTCATTTTCTTCTATTTTATAAAGCTTAGTAGAATTGGCTGAAATTAAACTGGCTGGTAATGCTTCTGCATAATGCGGTTCACCCACTGTAGGGAAATCTAATAACAAACGCATTTTATCACCGCTAATATCATAGAGTTGCGCGGACTGAGTTAACTCCGGACCTGTTGGTAAGTACCGATCCTTGGTGATTTTGTTGTAAGCAATGACATATTTTCCATGAGGTTTTGAAGTAGGACCTCCTGGTACACTTAAGTGTCCAATTGAATAGTAGGTAGGAACTCTGTCTAAAACTTCCAATGTTTTTACATTCCATTTTACGATTTCAGAAGACACAAACATGGAAGTGTATGCATTTCCCTTTTCATCAAATTCTGTATGAAGAGGTCCAAGTCCTGGTTTTTTTACTTCACCATGCAAAGCAGATTCATACTTAATCACGGGAATTCCACCGAAGTCGCCTTCATAATCTTTATTAGCAATCGCTGTCTGAATTTTGGTAAAAGAAAATACAGGCATCATGGCCGCCAACTTGCCGCTCCCTACGATGTATTCTCCTGATGGATCAACATCACAACCGTGTGGAGATTTAGGACATGGTATGAAATAAACGATATCTGGCAACTCCATTACATCCAATACAGTAACTTCATCTTCCATAGTTGATGTCGCCATGTGCGTTTTTTCATCATAAACATTATGGGCATATTTTGCCTTTTCAATTTTTCCTTTGCCCTGAGCAATGTATTCTTCTGCCTTCTTCCAATTCACTGCCATGATAAAATCTTTGTCATTCTGTGAAGCATTGACTTCCAGTAGCGTATACGCTTGCTCCGTATTATAACAAGAGAAGAAAAACCATCCATGTGAAGGTCCTTTACCAGCACGACTCAAATCATAGTTAAATCCAGGGGTGCGTAACTGAAAGGCAATGTTCATGCGACCACTTTGTGGATCTATTTTAACAAAACTGATAGAACCTTTAAAATTTTCCTTGTATGAACTGATTGGAACATCCTTGTTGTTTCCCATAGGCACACTGAAGCGAGTTCCCGCTACCAGGTATTCTGTATTTTCCGTAATAAATGGAGACGAGTGATTGCCACCACTATTAGGTATTTCGAGTATTTCTTCTGTGCGGAATGATTTTAAGCCTACACGAGCTACACGGGGAGTGTTATTGGCGTTACCGAAAGCCCATCGACCGTCATGCTCACCCTTTGTAGTAGATAATGCAATGTGGTGCAAGTCGTCCCAAGGCACATAACCATGTGATGTATTTAACATAGGCTTTGTTTCTTCACTGTAACCATAGCCGCTTTCGGGGAAAACTGAAAAAACAGGTAAAATTTTAAACAATCTGCCAGATGGAATTCCATATACTGACATTTGTCCATTAAATCCTCCTGAAACGAAATTATAGAACTCGTCATATTTTCCCGGTGCAACATATACTCTTGACGCAGCATCACCTATTGATACACTATCCGGAGCTTTCGGTTTACAACCTTGCCAAACAATAAGCGTGGCTAATATTACGAGGACTGAAAGTACCCGATGTATTATACTTGTTTTCATAGTCATTAAAATTTATAGTTGAGTAATTAATTCTTGCCAGGAGGCAGTAATACTGCGTCGATTATATAAACGATTCCATTAGAGCCACGTGCGGAGCCAAGTACATTAGCACCATTCACGGTGATCTTACCGTCTTTTTTACCTATCGTCACATTATCCAGATTTACCTGATTAAGTTTCATGCCATCCTGCATCATGTTTTCAGTTAGAACTCCTACATACACATGATATTCCAGAATATTCCGCAGCGCATCTTTGCTTTCTGGCTTAAGTAAACCTTCTACAGTACCCGCGGGTAGTTTATCAAACGCAGCATTCGTTGGCGCAAAAACCGTAAATGGCCCTGCATTGGAAAGCACATCTACATACTCAGCGGTTTTCAATGCAGTTACAAGCGTCGTATGATCCGGTGAATTAACAGCGATATGAACCACGTCTTGTTGTGATACATCATCTTGAACAGCAGATTGCCCTGCACCT
>JAHEMS010000001.1 GCA_024643595.1 Bacteroidota bacterium | reverse complement strand
AGCCAATTTCCCCAAGGTGGTTGGCCCCCATCTCCACCACTGCTATTTCATGCGATGAATCAATGGCTAATACGGTGAGTGGAACACCAATATGGTTATTCAGATTTCCCTTTGTAGCATGGGTCTTGAATTTTTTACTGAGTACAACATTCAACAACTCTTTACTGGTGGTTTTTCCATTGGAACCCGTTAACCCTATTATTGGAATAGTGAGTTTTGACCTGTGAAATTTTGCCAATTCCTGCAGGGCTTCCAATGAGTTATCGACCAGGACACAACGATCATCGATTTGATAGTTTGGGTCGTCAATAACAACACAGCTGGCACCTTTATTAAATGCCTCTTCAGCAAACTCATTGCCGTTGAATGTATCACCGCGTAAAGCAAAAAAAACAGTGCCGGGAATAACCCGTCTGGTATCTGTAGAAACTTTACCGGATACTTTAAAAATTTCATAGAGCTTTTCAATGTTCATAACCATATATACTCAAAGGTAAAGTATCTTGCCGTCAAGATAACACGTGTGCCTTGCACACCGTTATAAAGCAGGAATATTTTCAATGAAATTTTTTTTCTTTTTTCTTTTTATTATGGTCTCACCCTGGGCAACCGCCCAGTTTACCTATGAACAACATCAGGAGATTGAGGTGGAGGTGGATGGCAAATTAATAAAACTTCCCTGGGCAGGTGGACTAAATTCAGTTCAGGTGAATACCATGGACCTCAACGGAGATGGAAAGGCAGATCTTATTCTATTCGATCGTACAGCCAATAAATTAATAACCTTCATTAACGAGAATAATCATTTTATTGCTGCTCCAGATTATGAAGCCCTGTTCCCTGCAGCAATAACACAATGGATATTACTACGTGATTTCAATTGCGATGGAAAAAAAGACCTATTCACCAGCGACCCGTTCGGCATCATTGTATTTGTTAATATTACCGCACCTGGTGAAAAGTTAAAATGGCGAATCTTCAATCCTGGGTTTCCTTTACTTACTAAGGGATTCACCAGCAACATTAATTTAAAAGTAAATGAATCGGACATTCCTGCCATAGATGATATCGATGGGGATGGAGATCTTGATATTCTCAATGTTCGATTCGTTGGAATTGGTAGTGTGGAGTGGCACAAAAATCTGAGCATTGAACGCACCGGCACCTGTGATTCGTTGCAGCTCGAGCGTGTCACTCAAAATTTTGGAAATTTTGAAGAGTGTCGTTGTGGAGTATTTGCGTTTGGCGAGACTTGTTCAGAATTAGGCGGTGGACGAATTCAACATGCTGGAGGCAAAGCCCTGCTTACGCTGGATCTGGATAATGATGGAGACCGGGAGATATTATATTCAGAGGAAGATTGCCCGTATGTTTATCTGCTTGAAAACGAGGGAACCAAAGAAGATGCGCTGATGACCACCGCGGTTCGTTTTCCCATTTCAAATCCAATTGCGTTGATAAATTTTCCTGCCACTTTTCTGGAAGATATTGATATGGACGGAGTGAAAGATCTTATTGCTTCTCCCAATTTATATTCCCGAAATGTTCTAAGTACCGACTTTAAAAATTCTGTCTGGTTTTACAAGAACACGGGAACTAATGAATTACCACAGTTTACCTATCAAAAAAATAATTTCCTGCAAGAAGATATGATTGAGCTGGGTGACTATGTTGCACCCGCTCTGATTGATGCCGAAGGCGATGGTGACCTTGATCTTTTTGCCAGCAACCATGCGAACGCGGATTTCAATGGTTCAGTTACTTTCTTTGAAAACACTGGATCCCGGCAGGCCCCTAAATTCAAATTCATCACCGCAGACTATATCAATCTTTCATTAGCGAACCAATACAATATTAAAATTCAATTCGCAGACATCAATAATGATGGCACCATGGATTTTGTCTTTACGGGAACCAGTAGGCAAACCGGAATAACCTCTTTGCTTTATTTACCTAACTTAAGTAGCAGTCGTCTGGATCTCTCCGGGCAACCATTAGAGTCGACCAACTTCATTATTGAACAGACAGAAAATATTCATGTTGAAGACATCAATCAGGATGGACTTACTGACCTGCTAGTTGGCAAAGCTAATGGAGCTGTCGAGTACTGGAAGAATCAAGGACCTGCTGGAGAATTTAATTACGAACTGGAAGATGATGCCTATTATGGTCTTGGTCCCAGCATTGAAAGACAAAGCCCGGCATTAGCAGTAGGAGACCTTGACGCAGATGGCCGTGCCGATTTAATACTGGCTAATCAAAAAGGTTATATTTTTATTTATGGCGACTTTCGATCGCAAAACACGAATCTGGATCCTATAAAAAATCTAATCTATAATTACCAAACGGAAACCTACGAGTCAAAAAATTTAGGAGGTCGTATACGGCCTGTAGTGACCAATATTTTTAATACAGATAAACCCGCCATAATGGTTGGAAATGCCTTGGGCGGACTTCATATTTTAAAAAATGATGGCGGAAGAGATCTTCCTGAAAATCCAGTGATTGATCTCTTTCCTAATCCAGTATTGAAAAACGGTGAAATGAAAATCAAGCCGGATAGAAATGTCTTGGTTCAGTTTTACAATACGTTGGGTCAAAAACTTTCAGAGGCCTACTTTATTCCTGCCAATCAGGAATATCCGATTATCATTTCCGGATTGCCTTCCGGAATCTATATTGCACGCTTTTTCTACAACGGAAAAACTATGGGCAAAAAATTTGTTGTTCATTAATTCCTTCTCCTTATGAGTTCATTTGCTGCAATTTTTGACATGGATGGTGTGATTATCGACAGTAATCCTTTTCACAAAATTTCACTTCGTCAGTTTTGTGAAAAATATGGATTTCAGTTATCGGATGAGGAGCTGATCAAAAAAATCTATGGGCGGACCAACAAAGAATGGATTGCCAATTTATTCGGACCTCTTTCCAGAGAAGAATTGACACGCTATGGAGAGGAAAAAGAAAGCCTGTTTAGGGATGTTTATAAAATGGACATTGTTGCACTGGAAGGATTACCAGAATTTCTTAAAAGTCTGCAACTAAATCATATCCCAACAGCCATTGGAACTTCGGCACCACGAAGTAATGTGGACTTTGTTCTTTCACATACCGGCCTTGGAGAATACTTTTCAGCAATTTTAGATGAATCGGATGTTGAACATGGCAAACCTAATCCGGAAATTTATTTAAAAGTCGCAGAAAAAATAGGTTATAATCCAAACCAATGTGTTGTATTTGAAGATTCACTATCAGGAGTCGAATCTGCCAGAAGAGCAGGGGCAAAAGTAGTGGGTGTTGCCACTACACATTCAGTGGAAGAACTTAGCCATACAGATTTTGTGATTAGCAACTTTAAAGGCCTTAATCCTGACGCTCTTTTCTCAGCCGTGTTCAAAAAAGGAAAGTAATAGCTGTAAAAATCGTAATTCGCAGCATCAGGTGAATCCTCAGCCCTCATTTTGCTATTAATTTGGGCTTATCAATGGCCGAACATTTAGCTTAAAAAATAATATTATATATAATTCTGTTGAAACAGGACATTAATCAGTGATACGCTGATCCCCAAATTCCTTGTAAACCATTGATTTTAAGATAGCTGAGGGTGGTTTTTCTTTTTGTAACAGGCTTTAACTTCAAGTTTGCTATACCAATATTCAAATCATTCACCTTTCTTTCCGGTTGACTTGGATTATTAGGAGGCTTTTCCCGATATTTGCAATCCTTTTTAAGAAGGGTTAAATAAATCAAAGTTTATGGCACGAGTTTGTCAAATCACAGGAAAGAGACCACAGGTAGGGAATAAGGTTTCACATGCTAACAATAGGTCGAAGCGCAGGTTCTACCCAAATCTTCAGACCAAGCGGTTCTTTATTCCTGAAGAAAATAAATGGATTACGTTAAAATTGTCAACCAAGGCACTTAAAACGATAAATCTGAAAGGCATTACTGCCGTTCTTAAAGAAGCACGCGCAAACGGTTTTGCTGTCTAAAATTTAAAAAAACTGCTTTATGGCAAAGAAAGGAAACAGAATCCAGGTAATTTTAGAGTGCACTGAGCACAAAACCAGCGGAATGCCAGGCATGAGCCGCCACATTACCACTAAAAACCGGAAAAATACTCCTGAGCGAATTGAGCTTAAGAAGTACAATTCGATTTTAAAGAAATACACCCTACACAAAGAAATTAAGTAATCATGGCAAAGAAAGTTGTTGCTTCCCTAAAGAAAACAGACGGAAAGAACTATGCAAAAGTGATCCGTGCTGTGAAATCTGAAAAAACAGGTGCTTACATCTTCAAAGAAGAAATTGTAGTAGCTGATCTTGTAAAAGAGACTCTTGCAAAGAAATAATTCTTAAGAAAATAGAAAATCTAAGAGTCCCCAACGGGGACTTTTTTATTTCTGTTACTTTTATAAACATATTTGAACGTTTAGCCATGTCAATCTTTTCTGGTTTTTTTTCAAAAGAGAAAAAAGAAAGCCTCGATCAGGGTCTTCAGAAATCGAAGGACAACTTTTTTGGGAAACTGACTAAAGCCATTGCCGGAAAATCTACCGTTGATGATGCCGTACTGGACAATCTGGAAGAGATCCTTATTTCTTCTGATGTGGGAGTTGAAACCACGCTAAAAATTATTGGACGCATACAGGATAGGGTAAGCCGCGATAAATACCTCGGCACTTCTGAATTGGATCGAATCTTACGAGAAGAAATAGCTTCTCTATTGGCGGAAAACAATTCACAGGATCTTGCCGATTTTGAGGTGCCCGATGGAATAAAACCGTATGTGATTATGGTAGTGGGGGTCAATGGCGTAGGTAAAACAACCACGATTGGAAAATTGGCTGCCCAGTATAAGAAGAAAGGAAAATCGGTTGTTCTGGGCGCTGGAGATACTTTTAGGGCCGCTGCTGTCGAGCAACTAAAACTGTGGGGCGAACGAATCGGAGTGCCTGTTGTTTCGCTCGGAATGAATACAGATCCATCAGCGGTTGCTTTTGACACTTTAAAGAAGGGTCTTGAAATGAATGCGGATATTATAATCATTGACACCGCTGGCAGATTGCACACCAAAATAAACCTGATGGCTGAGTTGTCGAAAATCAAAAGGGTGATGGAAAAAGTAATTCCATCAGCTCCTCATGATGTTATGCTTGTACTGGACGGAAGCACGGGTCAAAATGCCGTGATCCAAGCGCGTGAGTTTACGAAAGCGACCGAAGTCACTTGCCTGACTATTACAAAATTAGATGGTACGGCAAAGGGCGGAGTGGTGATTGGGATTTCTGACGAATTTAAAATTCCAGTTAATTACATTGGTGTAGGCGAAAAAGTGGATGACTTACAAGTATTCAACAAGCTGGAATTTGTGAATTCCTTATTTCAACAAAATTGAGTGTTTCTATCTCTCTTTTTGAAAAGGTATTCGGTAAAAAATCTGGTAATTAAATCCCCAGTAAATACTTTTTGTGGTTTTACCAAAACCTGGTATATCATACGTTTGCATTTCAGAATTGCCTTTTGAGCTGGCTGCAAACTTTAACCTTGCCGTATAACCCATCCAAATAGATTTCCACATTTTTACCCGTAATCCTGTAGTCAATTCGCCCCATCCTGATGTTGCCTTTGGATTAGACGAAACGGTTAAAATTTCGCCAAAATCATCCAGGGATGTCACATAAGTCAATTTTTCATCAAATGAAGATCGTCCATATCGAAATCCAAGGAAGACCATGTTCTTATCAGGATCTTTCAAAAGAAAATTTATATCGACACCAACCCTTAAGTACTGGCCACTATTTTCGTAATAACCATTATTCAAGCTATCCTTGCGTGACCAGGATCCAACATCCATAGCAAGAAAATACCGACCAAAATCAGTATCGGCATTTAATTCCCATCCGGAAAGAGGGCTGTTAAACATTGTCTTCCCAATCGCAATTAAATCTGTTCCTATCCTCACTGCGGTAGGTTTTCGGATTTTCCTTAGTGAATCATATTCTTTATCATCCTGAGCCTGGGCACCAATAAAATAAAGCAACAACACACTACTCAACAAATATCTCGAGATTACTTGGAGCATTAATTAATAATTGGGTATTAGTTATGTTGAATAATTCAAAGGTTGATTCAGAAACAGTTAATCCTGTATAATTGGTAAATGCTCCACAATTTGCGGATATGATTTCTGACTTTTTCAAATAATTCAGATGCATCGTTTCAGTCCTGCCTTCGAAATAAAATGTAAATGTCGTTTCAGTCGCCTGTGGATCAACCGGCAACAGAACGGCTGTTACTTTCTGTTCTGCATAAAAATCAGTTGACAAACCGGATGCGTTAATTTTAGTAAACGTAATTTCTCGAGGAGTTTTTGAATCCTTTTTGAAGTATATCTTCACCAGGTTGGTGCTGGTTATGAGGCAATCTGGTTCATTCAGACAACCTGTAAGCAGAAAAAACAATACGGTTATTTGAACAATTCTCACTCTTGCTTAGTTGAAGATGCAAATATAACCCTTACTACACCGTAGGGTAGGGTCGCAAGGACTGTATTTTTAGTAAATTCGCCCCTTTATTTATTACGTTGAAAACAAAAGGTTCCAAAAATACAAAAGTCAACATCGTTACGCTGGGTTGTTCTAAAAACCTGGTTGATTCTGAAGTGTTACTAACCCAATTACGTGGTAATGGGATTGAGACAACACATGAATCCAATAAAGACGATGCCAATATAGTAGTCATCAATACGTGCGGATTCATCGACAATGCCAAACAGGAATCGATTGACACCATTTTACGGTATGTGGATGCGAAAGAGGATGGAGTGGTTGAAAAGGTCTATGTGACTGGCTGTCTTTCCGAACGGTATAAGTCTGAACTTGAAAAAGAGATTCCGGATGTAGACGCATGGTTTGGTACGCGTGATCTTTCACGTTTGTTAAAACAGCTCAACGCAAACTATAAACATGAATTAGTAGGAGAGCGAATATTGACTAACCCAAGTCATTACGCCTATCTGAAAATATCTGAAGGATGTGATCGGCCCTGTTCATTTTGTGCCATTCCTATTATGCGTGGAAAACATATTTCCAAACCGATGGAGGAGTTAGTTTTGGAAGCAAAAAACCTGGCAAAAAAAGGCACGAAGGAATTACTGCTAATCGCACAGGATTCTACCTATTACGGGTTGGATTTATATAAGAAGAGAAACCTGGCCGAACTTCTTCAACGCCTATCAGATGTGGAAGGCATTGAATGGATTCGGCTTCATTATGCTTTCCCAACCGGTTTTCCCATGGATGCCCTTGACGTGATGGCACAACGCACAAACATTTGCAAGTACCTGGATATCCCCTTGCAGCATGGGTCAAGCCGAATGCTCCAGATTATGAGACGTGGCACAACCCGGGAAAAAACCGAATCATTGCTAAAAACTATTCGTGAAAAGGTACCGGATATAGCGATTCGCACCACCTTGATTGCTGGGCATCCGGGCGAAACGGAACAAGACTTTGCTGAGATGATGAACTTTGTGGAGCACATGCGATTTGATCGTCTGGGTGTTTTCCCATACTCTCATGAAGATCAAACGCATTCTTACTCTATGGCTGATGATCTGACAGATGCGTTGAAACAAGAGCGAGTAGATTCGCTGATGGAACTACAGCAAGGCATATCGCTTGAACTTAATCGTGCAAAAATAGGAAACATCTTCAAGGTTTTGATCGATCGCAAAGAATCAGGAAATTTCATTGGCCGTACCGAATTTGATTCGCCAGAAGTTGATAATGAGGTTTTATTGGATGGCACTCAAGAGTATCTGAGCGTTGGTAGCTTTATCCATGCTCAGGTGACCAGCGCTACTGAATTTGATCTTATTGCCAAACCGGTTTAACAACTTATGAAGGTTTAATTTGGTGCCTGAAATTTTCAAACTTTATCAAATTTTAGACGTTATTCGAGGTATGTTTTTTTGTCAACTCACCTGCTGCTAATCATGCGTGTTCAAAAAATTCCGTTCGCACAAACTAATTCATTCTCCACTTTCTTTATCGATTACATTCAGCAAAAGGAAACATTAAAAAAATTCTATTCTCTTTTTCCGGCATCGGAAAATTTTGAAGAACAGATGGGTCTCAAAAAACAATCATTCCCTGACACTCATCGCAGCACTTTGGTATCTACACTGCTGAGTCAATACAAGAATCATCTACAGAAAGAAGCGGTCAAAACAAACATTAATTTACTTTCCCGTTCCAATACATTCACAATTACCACCGGTCACCAGCTCAATATCTTTACTGGTCCACTCTATTTCATTTACAAAATCGTTACTGTAATCAATGCGTGCAAAGAACTAAAAAAGGCGTTTCCGGATAATAATTTTGTACCCGTTTACTGGATGGCTTCGGAAGATCATGACTATGAGGAGATCAAGTACTTTAGATTATACGGAAAGAAATACACCTGGGAAACTGATCAACAAGGTGCTGTGGGGCGTTTTAATCCAGCATCAATTCAAAAATTATTTTTAGAAATTCCAGGTGAATTAAGTGTCTTCAAGAATGCCTATGTAAAACATAATTCTTTAAGCGAATCTGTACGATATTATGTCAATGAACTATTCGGCGATGAAGGGTTGATTGTGCTGGACGCTGATGATCATAGTTTAAAAAAACTATTTCAGCCGGTAATTACTGATGATCTATTTAATCACACACCCAAAAGACTCGTCGATGAACAAGATCGACAATTAGAAGCGTTGGGATACCACCCTCAGGTTTTCGCAAGAGACACTAATTTTTTCTTTCTTGATAAAAGCCTAAGGAGCCGGATTGAAGAAAAAGATGGACAATTTCATGTCGTTGACACAACCATACGGTTTACAAAAGAAGAGATTACTAAACTGATTGAAACCGAACCGGAGAAATTTAGCCCCAACGTAATTTTGAGGCCATTATACCAGGAAGTAATATTGCCTAACCTGGCCTACGTGGGTGGACCAGCCGAAGTGGTGTATTGGTTACAGCTAAAGGGCGTATTCGATCATTTCAAAATTCCTTTACCTATGTTAATGCCAAGAAACTTTGCCCTGGTAATAGAAAAGGATGTAGCCCGTAAATTTGAAAAAACAGGCCTCGACTATAAAAATGTATTCGATGAAAAAAATAATTTGTTCAATCAATGGATTATTAAAAACACCCAGCACGATCTATCTTTTGGCAAAGAGATGGACTTATTTGTTGAACAATTTTCATTAATTCGTGATCGTGCCGGGCGTATTGACCCTACGTTGATTAAATTTGTTGAGGCTCAGGCAACACGTACTGCTACCAGCCTGGAAAAAATTGAAAAGAAAGTGTTACGCGCTGAAAAACGGATTCATCATGAAAAACTTGGACAGCTTGAGGCTGTGAAAGACATTCTTTTCCCTCATGGAAACCCACAAGAACGGGTTGACAACTTTTTAAACTTCTATCAGAAAGATTCACAGTTCATACAGAAACTCCTAAACGTTTTTGATCCTTTTGATTTTAAGTTCAACCTTTTGTTTTATGAATAAAGATGAACTTCGAAAGATCTATCTCGCTAAACGGAGTGCGTTAACGGAAAGTGAACACAGGTTATCAAGTAACAAAATCGCTGAACTTTTCTTCGCTACTGTCGACTTGTCACCAATAAAAATTCTGCACATATTTTTGCCCATCAAATCAAAACATGAGCCTGATACCTGGCAAATTATAGATCGGATAAGAAAAGAAGTTCACCATATCCGGTTAGTGATTCCCAAAGTAGTCGGGGATACAATGGAAAATATTTTTTTTGATGGCAACCATCAACTTGAAAGCACCAAATGGGGAATGACAGAACCCAAAAGCGGGATGCCGGTAAATGCACAAGATATTGACATGGTTTTAGTACCCTTACTTGCCTTTGATCAATATGGACATCGCGTTGGCTTCGGTAAGGGCTATTATGATAAGCTGCTATCTATCTGCAAACCGACGTGCAAGAAAATTGGCATTTCCTTTTTCGAAGAAGTAATCATTGATGATGTCAACCCATTGGACAGGCCCCTTAATCAGTGTATCACTCCGCAAGGAGTTATTAACTTCAATTAGTCTTTGAACCCATTCCTTTAATCAAGGTCAGAAGAGACATAAAACCTTTTTGTAGAATAAAATCTCTGACCATTAACAACTCCCACTATTTGAATGATATAGTAACCAATATCATCACTGGTATAAAAATCAAATGTGTTTGCCTTCGTTATTTCGGCATTAGGATTCCAATACAAAGACGATCTCAAGTCAGGAAGTCTTGAATTATTATTCTCACGATATGCGACCTTTTTATATTCCATTTCGCTGCCTATGCCAACAACAGAAAGTCTATTTGCGGATGAAAGTTGGCTATGATCCAAGATATTAGTTTCTATAACAAGCATTCCATCAAGACCAAGGTCGCCAAACCTGACTAACACATCCTTGCTGAAAAGCACGCCTATTTTGCGGACAACCTTCGGATCCAAATTCAATATATAGCGAGTATCATCTGTCATTATACCATCCACAATATAAATAGGATCACTTTCGCCTAATTCAGCCGTGCGTTCCAGGAAGATTCGAATCCGTTCATCATTACCACTCTTTTTATACCTAACAGATGGCACAACATTAGAGATAACTTCTGCCATCGATACAAACGGCTCAAATTTATCCAGCAAAACCTCCTTATCCGCCTCAACATCGCTAACAAAATTATTGATGGAGTTAACCTTGATTTCCCTATTGAAATAATGAAATGACTTGTTAATAAATTGCTTTTGAAAAGCATAAATGCCATATGTATTCATCGTGTCACTTCGCCACGTTGTCAGTAGTTCATCATTTATTGACACATCATCCATAATAATTTTACAATCCATTAGCCGAACTCCTTTATAACTTATTCTGTAATAAATACTCTCATCTCGGTAATTTTTAAATAACGGGAAGGAAAAATAGCCACCGTTTTTAGTATACGTTTCATAAGCAAAATCATCATTGCTTAAATAAAATGTGATTTTAGTAGAATCCGATACAGCCTGGCCGTTAGAATTGTTGATGGCCCTGCCCGTAAAGTAATCAGGAAAACCAGGAAATTTTGAAGTCACTTTAATCTTATCTGAATTCAGTTTCATCCCAGCAGCTACTGAAATTGATGTTAAATGCTGATTGGTATCATGATGAAAAAGTTGTTCATTATAAACCGCAATGGAAACCAAGGTTGATGATTTCGGCAAATCCTGGGGACTAATCGACAAAATTACCCTGCTTCTTCGTTGATATTTCTCCTTGTCTGTTGCGATAATAATATTGGTAGTGTCTTCCTGAATCTGGATCGACCTTGTGTTAAAATGATTGTTGCTTGAAATCGCTAGATGACCAAAATAGTAAAATGGGCTATCTTCCATGGTTTTTGATTCTGAATAACAGACATACTGATAACTACCTGGCTCATAGTTTTGTGGAATTATTATCTGGCCACGTCCAGCTCCATGCTGAAATAAAACTCGGGCGTGATATATTAATTCTTTGGCAGGTCCAAACAATTTGATACTCACTATCTGCTTTTCCATGGAATGATAGTATCCTGTAAAATAAGCCGTGTCCCCTGGCGCATATTCAGGTTGATTGAAAACAATCCATAAGTTGCGATTCTCAGACTGATTTGCTACGCTGATTGTTTGGGCATCTACGCTCTGCATAAAAGCAAAAAATGTAATGAGAAATATAATTAGGGAAATTGATCGCATGACTTACCAAAAAAATGGTTTTTCCGTTGTTGCATTTTTAAAATATTGCAAACAGGAGTAATTGACGGGATCCTGTTCAGGTAATCTAATAGGCACCTCTGATTCCTGAATATATAGTGACTTTATCGCTACACCCGATACTCCAAAGAAACCCAAAACCTCTTCATCAGGATTACTGATGTTCTTTACATTACCCCTGATCTTTATGGCGTTTGGCTGAAATAAATTAGTGCTGCCAACTTGTTGCTTCTCTACAAGACTCCAGAAATGATAAGCTTCTTCAGAAAGGCTCAATTGCTCCACCTGAATATAATAGCGATCGCTGAAGTGCATTGAAGTAACGGGAATGGAGCCCAGGAACTGCTTATTAAATTGATTTTCGCTTACAAACTCATTGTGCGATACAAAAGCGCCATCACTATAATTATAAGACCAGCAAATACAGCAAGTGCAGTCTCCCACTCTAATAAGTTGTCCTCGCTGATAAACATATCCGCTGCACAGCGGTGGAATAGGAATCTCACCACCAGGAGTAGATTTTGTTTGACGCTCTGGATATGATTTTGTTTTGTGAATGGTTGTCCATCGCCAACGAAAGAGATTATCTTCCTCCAAAGCTCCTTTAGCATCAATGAATACTTTTAAGTAATAGTCCTCCTTTAATAAATTATTCGTTTCAAACTCAAAATAAATATTGCTGATTTCACCTGAGGCCACCATGTGTTGCACATCAGATTTATATTCCCTTCCATCGCTTGTCCTTATGGATAGGAAGTAGCCCCTGCCAATCTCTCCTTTGAATTCATCTCTATTCGTTTCATAAATTCCCGGAGTGATTTCCGTTAATACATGCTTATTGTTCTGATCATCAAAAATAGATACCTGGGCAAGTGTTACCGGATCAAAAGGGACAAGCCTGATTGAACTAAGTTGATTGGAGTAATATAGTTTTACCTGATAAGGACCTGGCTGATCGGTAATTAAACCATCAACGACCAGCCGTCTTTCTGAACCAGGCAACTTTACATTGAGTGGGTCTACACATGCCATCACAATGAGGAACAGAATCGGTATTAATATTCTTCTCATCTGGTTGTTAAAATTTTATCCCGTAAGTGAAAGATGGCACGGGTACACCGATTAACGATATCTGGTATGGCTTTACTGCCCCTCCCACATTGTAATCAAAATACGCTGAGTATGGATTTCTTCTTCCATAAACATTATAAATCGAAATAGCCCACTGACTCCTCGCTCGTTTATTTTTCTTGTTACTTCCTTCGATAACCAATGCGATATCAAGGCGGTGATAATTTGCCAGGCGATAATTATTACGATTAGAGAAATCAATAATCGGAGATGAATTTATTTCGTAAGCTGCCAATGGGATTGAAATGGGCCGACCCGTACGATAGGTGAAAAGTCCCGAGAAGAATACATTTCTGGCCAATGAATATCTCCAAGTGAAATTGAAGATATGTGGCTGATCATAGTTAGAGGGATAAACTTTCCCATTATTAATCTTTTCGATATCAAAAATTCCATTGACAACTCTTAATGATCTTGAATAAGTATAGTTAATTTCAGTCTCAAATTTCCCCTTAACTTTACTCAGTGTGAATTCGGCACCATATGATTTTCCAACCCCGCTTAGTAATGCCGTCTCTAATTTTGGATTCAAAATAAGATTTGCCCCATCCTTAAAATCGAGAACATTCTGGATATGTTTATAAAATACTTCCACAAAGCCTTGCCAAATCCCTTCTTTGGAATTCCGGAAATAGCCTAATGATAATTGATCTGCTATTTGTGGCTTAAAGAAAGTATTGCTGGATTGCCAGATATCCACGGGTGTCACGGAAGCTGTGTTGGAGACAAGATGCACAAATTGATATATTCTGTTGTATCCCAGCTTTATGGAAGACTGCCTGCTAACCGAATAGCGCAAAGAAAGACGTGGCTCAACTCCTCCATAGGTTTTCATCAATTCTCCTGCCGCATAATAGGTAGAATCAACCACCGCCCTTGGTTCTAATGGCGATCCTGGCTGATAACCATACACCCAACCAGGTCCAAATCGATTGTACATGGTAAGTCTTAGTCCAGCATCAATGTTCAAACGCTCCTTCCAAAAAAATGAGTCACTGAAATAAATGGCCGATTCTGCGGATCGTTCATTGGGCATGGTAACATCCCTGCTATTGGATTGATCTGAGGTTACCCTTAATTCTCCAGGTCTGAAATTGTAGAATGTCGATTGAAATCCAAAAGACTGTTTATGTAAGCCATCTCTGTTTACATCAAATTTAATAGAAGGATAAAAAATACTATATCCTAGTTCAAATGCGGTGGCGGGATCATTTTTGTTGAGTTGATAGGCGTATCGCCCAATATTTAACCCAAGACTATAGTAGTATTTACTACCCAATGAATTATCATATCGAACACCCAAGGCAAGATTTTGCCAATGGTTAATGGTATCTGTAGCAAGCTGAAATTTATCGTTACTGAAATAAGAAGATACAGTAAGCTTACCTCCATTTTTCAATTTCTGTCCATATTTGATCGACCCGTCATAAAAAGCGACCGAACTTTTCTCAATATCTTGATATCCTTTTTGAAGAAAATTCAGAATCCAGTCTGAATAGGTGGATCGAAATGATATGATGAGACTGCTGGTGTCTTTTTTAATCGGACCCCCCACTGCAAAATTGCTGGATACGAATCCTATTCCAAAGTTGCCATTCCAATTTTGATAATTACCTTCTTTGGAAGTCATGCTTAACACGGAAGATACCCTTCCTCCATATTCGGCAGGGATACCTCCTTTAAAGAAGGAGGTTTCCTTAATTGCTTCCGCATTGAAAGCTGAAAAAAAACCGAGTGCGTGAGAAGTGTTAAATATGGGTACTCCATCATAGAGCACCAAATTCTGGTCAACGCCACCTCCTCTCACATTATATCCAGTACTTACTTCGCTTACCGCTGATACACCTGACTGCGTTTGTAAGGATTTGATAACATCCATCTCTCCTAAAAAAGAAGGCGAGCGGCTAATATCAATCATGCTAATAGAAGTTTGCCCAATGCGTTTTTCAACAATGGACTGATCTGTTATAATTACCTCTTCGAGCGTGGTAGGAGATTCTTCTAACTCTATATTGACTTCGCCACTTTCGTAAACACTGGCGACGATGAGTTTCTCCTCATAATTTAAAAAACGAAAGCTTAGAATATATTCTCCGCCTGGCATCACTATTTGAAATTCCCCATTTGCATTAGTCTGTGCACTTATATTAAGATCGTTTACATAAACCGTCGCTCCCGCAATTGGGTTTTGACTTTCCTTGTCCTTCACCGTGCCCTGCAAGTTTATTGTTCTTCCCGAAGGATTTGATTTTAGTGAGCCCAATGTTAGCCGATCAACTTTAATTTTTTTTGAAATTGCCGTTTCGACTATTGCTTCACGTTCTAATTCACGGTGAGGATCTTTATAAAAAATAACTGAATAATCATTAAGAAAAATTACACTAATCTCTGAATCCTCAAGTACCGTTGATAATACCGCTTTCAACGATAATCCACTTAATGCACTTTTTACGGTAAAAGGGAATAGCCAATCCTCCATATAAAAGAATCGAATTGCAGAACGGGACTCAATTGACGAGAGAAAATCAAGGAGCGGCTGATCTTTTTCTATAGATACCGATTTACTGTCAACCCTTTCCTGCGCAATAGTTGCACAGGAGTATCCCAGGATAACCAAGAGCAGAATGTATCGGGTCAAAGAAGTAAAGATTTTCTAAATATAACGTGAAGAATAGTATCAAACTACGGGTTCTTGCTGACTCAAACAATGGAATGACCCCAGACCCCAGATAATATCAGTAGAATCAAGTCCAATCACTTTTCTGTCTGAAAAACACCCCTGAAGAATATCTAAAGCACGATCATCATTTTTATCTCGAAATGTTGGGACAATCACATACTTGTTGCCAATATAAAAATTTGCGTAGGAAGCCGGTAGCCGCATATCCTCATAAAAAACTGCAGATGGCATAGGCAATTCAACAATGTTCATTTGCTTGCCATTTTCCAGTCTCAAAGTATGTAGCATTTTAAAGTTTTCCTGAAGCAGCTCATAATTCTCATCCTGCTTGTTGGATTCCACTATGGTAACTACCGTATCTTCGTTTACAAAACGGGTAAGATCATCAATATGGCCATCCGTATCATCACCGACTATACCATCACCAAGCCAAAGGATATTGGTTACACCATAATAGCTGAATAAATACTCTTCGATCTGGGCTTGATTTAGGTGGGGGTTACGATTAGGGTTTAGCAAACATGCTTTTGTGGTCAGCAAAGTCCCTCTTCCATTAAATTCAACAGAGCCGCCCTCCATTACAATACCTGGATAGACTACCGGAATATTTAATTGATTTGCAATAAGGGTCGGGATTACATCATCAAGATCAAATGGCGGATATTTGCCTCCCCATGCATTGTAGCCCCAATCTACAATCATTTTCTTTTTCTCTATGGGGTTGATTAAAAAAGCAGGACCATGATCACGACACCAGGCATCGTTTGTAGGATGAAAGAAGAAGTCAATTTGGGCAAGATTTGCTTCAGCGCTTTGCAAATAACTTACGGCTCTTTGCTTCAGGCTTTCATTCAATATATTGATATTAACCTTCTCCCCTTCTGCAAGGCGTTTAATAAATTCAGCATATACCGGATAAATCGATTCAATCTTGCCGGGCCATGACTCTTCTTTATGTGGCCAGCTAAGCCAGGTGGCGGAATGTTTAGCAAATTCTGCAGGGAAATAGTACCCTTGTTCTTTCGGTGTCATTCGAAATTCAAAATTTAGTATTCAAATTCAAGAGGGTTCAATGTTTATATTGAATCTTAAATATTGAATTTATTCGTCTATATATCTTTTTGTAATGGGTTGATAAGAATCAATTCTGCGATCGCGAAGAAATGGCCAATGGGTACGGTAATTGTCGGTCATTTTTAGATCGATCTCCAAAACATTTATTTCTTCATTGTCATGTGATGCTTTATATAAGATGCTTCCAAAGGGATTGGTTATAAATGTTCCGCCCCAGAATTTCATGGCTCCATGCTGCTCTAAACCAACTCGATTTACACTTACCACATGCACGCCATTAGCCACTGAATGACTGCGTTGAATAGTTTGCCAGGCATTATATTGCTCGGTATTAGTGGCTTCATCCTGAGAAGTTGCCCAACCGATAGCTGTAGGATAAAATAATATTTCCGCCCCCATCAAGGAGGTGATTCGCGCAGCTTCCGGATACCATTGATCCCAGCAAATAAGCACACCGATAGTGGCAAATCTGGTTTTGAAAACCTTATATCCTAAATCACCGGGAGTAAAATAAAATTTTTCATAATAGGCCGGATCGTCTGGAATATGCATTTTTCTATACTTGCCAAGATAACTCCCATCTGCGTCGATCACCGCAGTGGTATTATGATAAAGGCCTTCCGCACGTTTTTCAAAAAGGGAAGCAATGATAACCACACCCAACTCTTTGGCGACCTTTGAAAGCGCATCGGTAGATGGGCCGGGTATTGCCTCTGCCAATTTGAAATTCTCATAATCCTCTACATCACAGAAGTAAAGGGAAGTAAACAACTCCTGTAAACAAACAATTTGAGCACCTCCTGCGGCCGCTTCAATTACTTTTTGAATCGCCTTTTCAAGATTTTGTTTTGGCTCCTCAGTACAACTCATTTGCACCGTACCGATTCTTACTTTTTTCACTGTCTCGGATTTTAGAATTTAACGCGTAAAAATAGGGATTTAAACATTCAAAAGAATTATGGTTTACTCGCCCTGACCATCTCCCGTTTGCCCGGAGGGCCCGGTAACGATTCTACTATCAAGCCAAGAGATTTCAAGTCGCGCTTCAATTGTCCTTTTGCACAATACGTAACAAATACACCTCCGGATTTTATCAGGCTCACCACCTTTGTGATTATTTGTAAATTCCATAATTCAGGTTGCTTATTGGGTGCAAAGGCATCAAAATAAATCAAATCAAACTGCTGTGATTCTAGTTCAACATCCTGCAACGGCTTTTTAAGTTTCAATAATCTAAAATTTGAACTAATCTCATCCCACATATGCCATTTCAACAGATGAAGCTTTTGGAATAAATTATTGTTATCCGGGTAGTTCAATACAATCCATATTTCTTGTTGTATGGGAAATGTTTCAAGGGCGGTATAGGCAACCGAAAGATTTTTCTTAATTCCTTCATTTAGCGTTAATAATGCATTGAGGCCAGTGCCAAATCCCACCTCAAGAATAGAAACAGCATGCAAATGCTTTTTTTCAACCAGGTAATTCAATCCTTGTTCGATGAAGACATGCTGCGATTCTTGTACAGCACCATGGCGTGAATGATAGGTTTCATTTAGCCTTTCATTGAACAGTGAATGACTGCCGTCACCCGTAACAAAAATTTCTATCTCGCTCAAATCTGATTTAAGTCATGTTATATTTTGAAGTAATATACATGCTAAATATTATCTTTAATATGTTATGAAACTAACACTTCCACAAAACCGGCATCTCATTTTATTACAGTATGTTCTTTTTATTTCGTTCATATTATATTTTGGAAGCACTCTTTTCATTCCCCTCTCTTTCGCAATACTAATCAGTTGTGTTCTATATCCCGTTTGCCTTTGGCTTGAGCATCATAAATTTGGAAGAATGGGGGCAATTGTCATCAGTATATCGATTCTCACTGTCCTTTTCGGTTTGCTTTTTTATTTATTAATCAATCAACTACTTAGTTTTTTTCAGGAATGGCCAGAATTGAAATTAAAAGTCTCCGGAGCGGCAGACGAAATCAGCCTTTGGCTAAGTGGAAATTTCAATATTGACCGTGAAAAACAATTGCAATGGTTGGATAAAATTGTAAATGAATCAGGTACCGGTGCGATGTCAATGCTTAGCAAAACCATTTCTGCTTCAGCCGTTGGTGCTGTGTTGTTGATTCTTATCCCGATCTACTCGGTGTTGATTTTATATTACCGTCATAAATGGATGGAAGTACTCTATCGGATTTTCCCGAACGAAGGGAGAACTCGGATAATAGAAATTGTTAAGTTGAGTATTCAATCTTACCACAACTTTATAAAAGGCATGCTCGTGGTGTATTTGATCGTTGGAATCCTCAATAGTACTGGTTTATTCCTATTAGGTATACCGCATGCAATCCTGTTTGGATTTATTGCTTCCGTGCTTACCTTCATCCCATATGTGGGCATATTAGTAGCCTCCCTTTTGCCCATTTCCATGGCTTGGATTACTTATAATTCAGTCTGGTATCCGATTGGAGTAATTGGAATCTTTTCATTTGTTCAATACCTGGAAGCGAACATTATTTTTCCACTTGCCGTGAGCAGCAGATTGAAGATCAATGCATTGGTTACTATTATGTCAATATTTGCCGGGGCCATCCTTTGGGGGGTGTCGGGCATGATTTTATTTATCCCTTTTTTAGGCATTCTTAAACTGGTTGCTGACCGAACAGCATCCTTAAAAACGCTTTCTATAATTTTAAGTGATGAGAAGGAATAGTCACTCCATTTTTATCAAGGCAACAGCATACGCATTGACACCTTCCTCACGACCAATATAGCCAAGTCGTTCTGCCGTAGTGGCCTTAATGGAAATGTCATCTTCGCTGATATTCATTAATGGGGCCAATACTTTTTTCATCTCAGGTATATAAGGATTAATTTTGGGCGCTTCCAGACAAAGAGTACAATCAATGTTTTCAATAGCCCACCCTTTTTCTACCAACAAGCGTGTAACATCCTGTAAAAAAAACTTACTGTCCATACCGCTCCAACGTGGATCTTTGTTTGAATAGTGAAATCCAATGTCGCGCAGATTGGATGCCCCCAACAATGCATCACATATAGCATGTATAAGCACATCTGCATCTGAATGACCTACAGCCCCTTTTGAAGCGGGGACTTTTATCCCGCCCAGGAAAAAATCACGACCCTCTTCCAGTTGATGAACATCAAAACCAAGACCAACGCGAATCTTCATGTACTAATTTATTTTTCTGCCTTATAAAACATTACACTCCCATTACGCTCCTCAAAAATACCACCTGCCAACCGATGTATATCATCTGTGGTAACGGCATGAATTTTATCCTCCTCCTGGTTCACCAATCCTGCATCCCCAGAAAGGGCTGCAAAAGCCAAGTTCATAGCTCGATTCATAACTTCTACTTCTCCAAACTCAAGAGTTGAGATAGCTTGATTTTTAACCTTTTTCAATTCTGCCTCAGTAACCCCGTTGTTTACAACATCATCAAGAATCGCATCAATTTCGTTCTCCGCGTCAGCCAATGGTATTCCATCTTTTATCCTTCCGCTAATCACCATTAAGCCCGGGTCAATTGAACCCATCGTAAATGAAGATATTGAAGTGAAAATTTCTTTTTGTTGAACGAGGGTATGGTAGAGCCGGCTGGAATTTCCTCGGCTTAATATATCACTCATCAAGTCTGAAGCGAAAAAATCATCATCAAATCTGCCTGGCATATGATACGCTTTGTAAAGCGCATTGGCCGGAACATTGGCGCTAACTTCCAGGGTTCGTTTGCACAATTGAATTGGTTCCTGCTGAAGTTTTCTTTCTGTCTTTTTACGGCCAACAATAGGTCCAAACCATTTTTCTGAGAGACGCTTGACCTCATCTACGGTTACATTCCCGGCAACAACAAGAATAGCATTATTGGGTACATAATATTTAAAAAAGAATTCCTTTACATCATCAAGAGTTGCGTTCTCGATATGATTGATTTCTTTACCAATGGTGGCCCATTGATAAGGATGCCTGGTATATACTAAAGGCCTCAGTTTCAACCACACATCGCCATAGGGTTGATTAAGATAACGTTGCTTAAACTCCTCAACGACTACCTTGCGTTGAACTTCCAATACCTGAGGGTCAAACGATAAACTCAGCATGCGATCACTTTCAAGCCAAAATCCTGTTTCGATATTGGCAGCAGGCACAGTTAAATAATAATTTGTAATATCAGTGTTCGTAAATGCATTGTTTTCACCGCCAACACGCTGAAGAGGCTCATCATAATTTGGAATATTTACTGAACCTCCGAACATGAGGTGTTCAAAAAGATGAGCAAACCCCGTTTTATCTGGTAACTCATCACGCGAACCCACATCATACAGAATATTCATGACTGCGATTTGCACCGTAGGATCCTCATGTACAAATACTTGCAACCCATTACTCAAAATAAAGGAAGAATATGAAATCATAGATGTCCAAAAATAACAAACTTGGCGATCATCAGTTCAATTATACTTTCAGGACGTGATTTATTAGTATTCCTGAATTCCGAACAACCGTCCAGGGTAGTATTTTATACTGATTATAATCACCCAAATAGGCCCGGGCATACTTAATTAAGAAATGAAAAGAGATCTGAGGCGGAAATAGATTCTTCATAGAAGTCGTGATACTAAATTTTAACTTGCCTATTGTTTTTCAATCTCTATGAAATACTTAAGAAAGAAATATTCAAATGAAACGCTTATTAGCTTATATGAGGCGTTGTTACGCCCCCGTTTGATTGAAGAGAGGATGCTCATCCTGCTCCGGCAAAATAGAATCAGCAAATGGTTTAGTGGCATCGGCCAAGAAGCCATTTCGGTGGGCATTACTCAAGCTTTGAACGATGATGAATACATTCTGCCCATGCACCGAAACCTGGGAGTATTTACTAGTCGCGAGATCCCTTTTGTACGATTATTTGCTCAATGGCAAGGAACCATGATGGGTTATACCAAAGGAAGGGATCGCTCATTCCATTTTGGCTCGAAAGAACATCATATAGTTGGCATGATCTCACATCTTGGCCCACAGAATGGTGTGGCTGATGGCATTGCCCTGGCCGATAAACTGAAAGGAGAAAAAAAAATTACAGTTGTCTTTAATGGAGACGGGGGCACGAGTCAGGGAGATTTTCATGAAGCCGTTAATGTCGCTGCTGTCTGGGACCTGCCAGTCATTTTCGTAATTGAAAATAATGGCTATGGATTATCTACGCCCAGCGCCGAGCAATTCAAATGCAAACAATTTATTGACAAGGCCATCGGCTATGGGATTGAAGGTGTGCAGGTGGATGGCAATAACATACTTGAAATGTATGATACTGTCAAAAAGCTTGCAGAATCCATTCGGAAAAAGCCAAGACCCATATTACTTGAATGTATCACCTTCCGAATGCGCGGGCATGAAGAAGCATCAGGCGTTAAATACGTGCCGAAAAAACTATTGGAGCAATGGGCGAAAAAAGATCCGGTAGAAAATTTCGAAAAATATCTTCTTAAAGAAAAAGTGATTGACTCTCCATACATTCAATCTTTACGAGAAAAAATCAAAAAAGAAATCGATATCGATTTGAATAAGGCGTTTGAAGAAAAATTACCAGAACCAAATACTGAAATAGAACTGAATGATGTTTATGCTCCATTTACCCAACAGCTAACATCGCCAACTGAAAAAAAATCAGAAAAGAGATTCATTGATGCCATCCGTGACGGATTGCATCAGAGTATGGAAAAACATAATAACCTGGTGCTGATGGGCCAGGATATTGCGGAGTATGGCGGAGTATTTAAAATTACAGAAGGCTTCGTTGAGAAATTCGGAAAAGAAAGGGTGCGCAATACTCCCCTTTGTGAAGCGGCCATTCTGGGGGCAGCACTGGGGCTATCCATCAATGGCATGAAAGCAATGGTGGAGATGCAATTTGCCGATTTCGTTACAGAGGGGTTCAACCAGATTATTAACAACCTTGCTAAAATTCATTGGCGCTGGGGTCAGTCAGCCGATGTTGTAATCCGAATTCCAACAGGTGCCGGCACTGCGGCAGGTCCATTTCACAGTCAGAGTAATGAAGCCTGGTTTTTTCATACACCCGGTTTAAAGATTGTCTATCCCTCCAACCCTTACGATGCCAAAGGGCTACTCTGTGCTGCGCTGGAAGACCCAAATCCTTATCTCTATTTTGAACATAAAGTTTTGTACCGATCAGCGAAAGACCAAATACCTGATGAATATTATACCATAGAAATCGGCAAGGCAAAGCTGGTCAATGAAGGGGATGATATATCGATTATTACTTATGGTATGGGCGTGCATTGGGCAAAAGAAATTGTTAATGGTATGCCCGAATTGAAGGCTGATATTCTTGATCTTCGAACCTTGCTTCCATGGGATAAAGATGCCGTAACAAAAACTGTAAAGAAAACAAATCGCGTAATGGTGCTTCATGAGGACACCCTCACTGGTGGAATTGGCGCTGAGATGGCTGCATGGATTAGTGAACATTTGTTTTCGTTTTTGGATGCCCCGGTAAAAAGAGTGGCGAGTTTTGACACCCCTATTCCTTTTGCTTCCACATTGGAGAACAATTTCTTACCAAAAGGAAGAATCAAGAACGCTATTGAAGACTTAATGGCATATTGATAAAAAACGTTACTGGAGGATCAAATAATCAAATCAGCACTTTTTTTCTTATCTTGACCTGTTTATCTTTTTAAAATTTGACTGGCATCATAAATAATAGGGTCCAAACATTTACATCCACTGCAAAATGGATGGCGGTGATCATTATACTTCTATTTTCCATTCCCTCCCTGGCTCAGGATAAAAAACCGGTAGATAACAAAGGGAAAATCAAACAAATGAAAGCCAAATCGGTCAAGAAAAAAGAAAATGCCAGCACCAAAGACATTGCGGGCAAAAGATTGAGAACAAAAAATACCAACTCTGTTGCCGGCAGGGCGATTTACTCAAATCCATCTCCTTATGCCAATGAAAGAAGAGGAAAAGACAGAGCTGCAAAGCCTATAGGAGGACAACCACTGCGTATTCGTTCACGTTCCGGAGAAACCGCAAGAAGTAATGTGTATCCACAGCGAGGTCCATATGTTAATCATAGTTCAAAACGTATAGATTCCGGAAAATCCAACCGATTTAGAAACCGTCCACGGAGCAGAACTTCTTCTGCAGAATCATCACGTTCTAATGTATATCCACAAAAGGGCCCATATGTCAATCGGTCATCCAGGCAAACAGAAAAACCAGCAAGAAGAAGTAAGACCCGCGGTGGCCGCTTAAGCACAAGTGCAAGGATCACCAAAACCTATACCCGAAAACCGCAAAGCGTTAGTCAATCTGCTGAAACGTCAAAGAACCGAAGATTCAAACAAACTGGAACATATGTTAATCAATCATCGAGACGTACTGAAAATGTCTCTTCTGGTATCAATCGATTTGCAAGGAGGTCTAAACTAAGTGCAGGCCCCAGACCTACCCAGAAAACTGGAAAAAATCAAAATGTCACGCCACGGTCAGCCTCTCAACCTTTTATAACAAAAGGAAAGAAGAATGTGTATTGGGGTAAATTTTCCAAGGGGGAGAAAGCTATTACAACAGATATCTCCGGTAATCCCTTGCGCAGGAGAAATTATCGAACGCCACCAAATGAAATTATTAAGCCCAAAGATCCATATGCGGGTCGTAAGAGGTCTTCTGGTGATAGGGCATACGCTGGCACTTTTCGTTCAGGACATGAAAGTGCATCTAAGAGGGGAGAAAAAGCATGGATTGGTGACTTATCTGGTCAACCCATACGCAAACGGCCATCAAGGTCAACGGAGACAGCCGGAAGAAAACCAGCAAAAACTGGCGGTGGAAGTATTAGCGCTTCAGCCAAATATAGGTCAAATAAACAATTGCGTGTACGAGGAGAACCATTAAGTGCGAGCGGTAAAATTCGAGATAATTCCTTCAGGCCTAAAGGCGGAGGAAGTATTAGTGCAACTGGGAAATACCGCTCCAATCAACCATTTAAAGGAAGAGCTGCCAGTATTAGCGCTTCAGGTAAATATCGATCCAACAAACCATACCAGGGAAGAGCTGCGTCGTTAAGTATAAGCGGTCAAAACAAAGAATATAATTTTGAACCCAAAGGAGGAGGGAGCATTAGCGCTTCTGCAAGGTATCGTTCAAATCAACCACTTAAAGGAGTTGCAGGAAGTATCAGCGCATCAGGAAAATATAGATCTAATAAACCATTTAAGAGTAGAGCCGGAACATTAAGTATTAGTGGAAAAAGTAGAGTTTACGATTTTAAGCCAAATGGAGGAGGAAGTATAAGTGCTTCTGGTAAATATCGATCCAATCAACCCCTTAAAGAAGTTGCTGGTAGCATTAGCGCTTCTTCTAAATACCGATCTAATAAGCCCATCAATGACGTTGCAGGAAGCATAAGTGCTTCTCCAAAATACCGCTCGAATAAACCATATAATGGTCGGATGAAAAAATTAAGTGTCAGTGATCAAAATAGAACATACGCCTTTAAACCCAAAGGTGGAGGTAGCATAAGTGGAAAAATTTGGAATAATAATAATCAGCCTATCAATGGAAAAACTCCCGGTATCGGGGCAAGTTCACTTGTCAATTTTCAAGGCAATATTAAAACAAAAGAACCCAAAAAAGGAGGCGGAAGTGTTAGCGGCAAACTTTGGAATAATAATGGTAACCCCATTGAAGTACGAACCCCTAAAGGAACTCGTGCTGACGAAATTTCAGGGCTTCAAGTATCTGTAAAGGCGAAGGAAACTGGAAAAAAACCTAAGGCGGTCAAAGGCGCAATGCCTGGTTTGGCCCCAACCAATTCCACTGTTAAGGCCAGTGAATATTATCGCAGCATAACAGCTTTTTGGAGTTACGAGCACAATCCAAGTAGTGCAGACAAATCATTAAAAACTATTGCCCCTTCTGACAATTTTATTAGCGCTTCAGGGTTTTCTGGCAAAACGAGGTTGACAAAAAATTACCGCCACAATCCTATGAGTAGCAAAGATGCACTAAAAGTGATCGCCCCAGGTAGGGCATATGCTCGTATTACCGACTACCAGGGCAATGTTAAAATGAGTAAGTATAATAACAAGCGATTTTTACCAGATTCAAAATTTGCTCATAACAAGGAAAATAATGTTAAGCATGAACGAACCATCATGACCGACTTTAAGTTGTTATGGACAAAGATTTTTAAAAAGAATGGAATTCAGCCCGATGCGGTAAAAGAAAAGAGCGTACGCCCCCGGTATGATAAACGTGAGCGTGAATTGTGGCCTGGCCTATACGATTAATAATAAAATGAACTGGATAGCATTAAAAAGCCCCGATCAGTTGGAAACTTTACGGGCAGAATCAAAAAGTCAACCCATCATAATTTTCAAACACAGCACAAGATGCGCTATAAGCCAAACCGCGCTGAGCCGATTGGAAAGAAGTTGGAACGTAGAGGAGATGGGTTTGGTTAGACCATACTTCCTGGACCTACTATCCTACAGGGAAATTTCCACCAGAATTGCCGATATTTTTGATGTTGAGCACCAATCACCACAGGTAATTGTGTTGAAAAATGGCGAAGCTGTTTTTCATAAGTCACATTTTGAAATCGATTTCGCCAGCATCAAAAAAGCATCACTACAAACTAATTAACCTGATATTCAACTCAGACTATTAGATTCATAACAACATTATTTTTTGTGCGTTACTTACTATAACTTTAACTTCGACAACTTAGCCAATGGGTGGGTATGAAGGATTGCATTAAATTTTTGTTTCTTCTTGTTCTTGTTACACGTCTGTTTTCAGTTGATGCACAGACGCTGGATAGTTACGAATACAATTCTGAATTTACCTGGGGTATCAATAAAAATTCATCCGGAGGACTAATTGGAGGATTTACATTTAAAAAAGCTAAAAAGCGTAGCGATCGTATTTTAGAGACCTATGGTTTTGAAATTATGAATGTAAAACACGCTCAGGAAGTCAGAAGAAATTCCGCCTATACTGGTAATTATTTTATTTACGGAAAAAGCAATTATCTCTACGCTCTTCGTCTTCAATACGGCCGCGATTTTATCCTTTTTACAAAAGCCCCTCAACAGGGAGTTGAAATAAAAGCTGTTTTTGCCGCAGGCCCTTCAATCGGAATTGTGGCCCCATATTTTATTGAGAGGACGGTGGATAACAGTTACTTTTCATCTGTTCACGAACAATACAATCCCTACAATCCACATCATTCCTTTAATAATATTTTAGGGACGGGTAATCTTTTTGAAGGCATTGGGGATTCCAAAATACAAATGGGTGGAAACCTTAAAGCAGCGCTTAACTTTGAATTAGGATTAGTAAAAAGCCAGGTTACAGGTTTTGAAATTGGTCTTTTAGCCGATGCATACTTTAATAAGGTGATTTTAATACCTACAGCGGTAAATAAATCTGTGTTTCCAACCGTATTTTTCACTCTTTTTTACGGAAATCGTAAATAGTTGGCAAATTTTCTATTGAAAATTATGTGACTGGGAAATATTTTTTGGATTGTATTACTATATTTGAAATCCTAAACTGCAATTCTAAGTATGGAAGCGAAAAAGACTGAATCTGCTGATTTAATGAAGAAAACAAGTTTTTTCTTCAGCATTGGCTTACTGGTTACATTGGCTCTTGTTTTTACTGCTTTTGAGTGGAAACAATATGAAAAAAGCCTGATTGACCTACAGGGTAAAAACACTAATATTTTTGAAGAAATGTTGGAAGTTCCTCCAACTGAACAACCACCTCCACCCGCTCCAATTATTCAACAACCGCAAATTGTAGAGGTTCCTGACGAAGAAGAAATCAAGGAAGACCTTAATCTTAAATTTGATGTGGAAGTAACGGAAGAGACCAAGGTTGAAGAAGTCGTTATTGCTCCTGTTGAAGAGAAGGAAAATGTTGATGAAATTTTCAGTGTTGTTGAAGAGTCTGCCTCGCCAAAAGGGGGTTATCCTGCATTCTATAAGTTTGTCGGAGAAAAAATAAAATATCCTGCCCAGGCAAGACGAATGGGTATAGAAGGAAAAGTTTTCGTGGAATTCGTCGTTAACCGTGATGGTTCCATCGTTGACGTAAAAGCGATAAAGGGTATCGGTGCTGGTTGCGATGAAGAGGCTGTAAGAATAGTTCAAAGCGCTCCTTCCTGGACGCCCGGTAAACAAAGAGGTAAGCCAGTAAGACAAAAGATGGTTATCCCAATTACCTTTAAATTAGGTTAATAAATAAGTAAGGCTATGTAATGAAACCCTGACCATCAAGTCAGGGTTTCATTTTTAAAGGCAATTTAGAGTAATACTCCGCTGAGTAGTCCAATTAAAATCAAAGCCCAGGAGGGGATTTTAGTGAAGGTCATCATGCAGAAAGTACCGATCGTAAATCCGAAATTAAGTAATGTGTTTTCCAAAGGTTGAAATAACAAAATAGCAGCTGCCGCAACCAGCCCCGCATTAGCGGCATGAATTCCCTCCAGTGATGCCCGTATCGGTCTAAATTTTTTTAAACTTTCCCAAATTCGAATCATAAAGAAAATAAGAAAAGTACCTGGAAGAAAAAGTCCGGCAGCTGACATAATGCTGCCTATAATCTGACCTGTAATTCCATAATCCCGCATCGAGAGTACTCCTATATATGAGCTAAATGAAAATAACGGCCCTGGCAATGCCTGAGCGAATGCGTAACCTGAAAGAAACTCATCATGTGTAATAGGATGATGCAATGGTTTCGCATATTGAACAAACTCCGTATACAACATTGGCGTGAGCACCTGTCCCCCGCCAAAAATCAAACTTCCATTCCTATAAAAATTTTCAAAAAGTCGAACAGGCAAAGTCATTTCAGGAATTCGCTTAGTTGCCCATCCTAATAAAGCGGCAAAGATTAACACCCCAGCCCATAAAAAGAAGTTTGACCAGCTTACATCAAATTTCTTTTTCTCTTCTCGAGGGTGAGCTTTATAATTTAAAGCCGTAATTAACCCGGCGGCCAATAATACAATTGGAAAAACAAAAGGTGTCTTGAAAAAATAGGTTGCTGCCGCAGCCAATACCATCAGCAAGAAGCCTCGCGTTGTAGTCACTGTTTTTAAACTGATCGTATACGCAGCATGCGCGATCAGCCCTACCGCCATCGGCTGAATAAATCTCGTGAAATCAAGCGAAGTTTGCTTTGAAACAAATCCGCTCATTAACATTCCTGCAATAGTCATTATAATAACTGATGGCAAAAGCCAAATTAACAACGTTAAATAAGCTAATGACGGTCCTCCTAATCGGTAACCAAGAGCGGAAAGCGTTTGTGTAGAGGTGGGACCTGGAACCACCTGGCATAACGCGTTTAATTCAATCAGATCATTGTCGCTAAGATAGCCTCGCTTTTTTACCAATATATTCTGAAAATGGGCAATGTGTGCCTGTGGCCCCCCAAAACATGTCAGTGACAATAAGAGCACATCTTTCAAAAAAATGATATAACGAACGCGCTTAATCAACGTCAGTAGATTATTTTTTTAATCCGATTTCCTTTAATCTTTGATTCAGAAATTCACCCGCTGTTATATCCTCCCATAGTTTTGGATGTGATTCATCCACACATGATGGTAAAGCAGCCAAGTTCATTTCTGATCTGGGATGCATAAAAAAAGGAATAGAGTAACGAGGCAAATTCATAAGATGACGAGGCGGATTAACCACCCGGTGAATTGTTGATTTTAGTTTCTTGTTAGTCAATCTCTCCAGCATATCACCCACATTAACAATCAGCTGCTCTGGCAACGCGGTAATTGGTATCCACTTTCCGTCCCTTCGTAATACTTGAAGACCATCGGCACTTGCACCCATCAACAGCGTAATGAGATTAATATCTCCATGCTCCGCAGCCCTCACTGCATCCGCTGGAACCTGGTCAGAATTTTCAATCGGAAAATAATGAATGGGGCGCAGTATGCTGTTCCCATGCCACACTTTATGATCAAAGTAACTTTCTGGTAATCCTAGGTACAAGGCAATAGCTTTCAACATCTGGATGCCGGTTCTCTCCAATCTTCGATATACCTCCATAGCAGTTTCCTCAAATTCAGGAACCTCATCAGGCCACACATTTTTTGGATATTCATTTTTGATTGGATCGTCATCCAGTACTTCCTGGCCTACATGATAAAATTCTTTCAAGTCGCCCGTATTACGCCCCTTCGCGTGCTCTTTCCCTTTCCCAATATAACCACGCTGTCCTGCCAGACCCGGAATTTCATACTTTTGCTTAACATGATCTGGCAAAGCGTAAAAGTTTTTGATGGTAGTGTATAGTCCCGCTGATAATTCGTCCGATAGATAATGATTCCGAATTGCAACAAAGCCAATATTATTATAAGCCTCACCTAATTCCTGAACAAACTTCGTTTTTTTTTGAGGATCGCCGCTGGTGAAATCAGCAAGATCCAGTGAAGGAATTGTCTCGTATAATAACTCCGCCATAGTAGAAGGTTTAAAGAGGGCTATCGCAAGCTAATTATTTTTAGGTAATTTTACCCGATGTCACTTAGTGAACATAATTCTATATAAATCGAATCGATCACCTAACTAACATAAAATGAAATCTATTAGCAGGCGAAAATTTGTTAACCAATCTTTGAAAGCCACTGCCTTTACAATCGTTGGAACTCAATTAGCAACTACGGAAACCCTGGCGAATAATTTTACGCCTGATGGACTGCAATTTTCACAGATTGCACTTCCTTATTCCACTAATGCTTTAGAACCAAACATTGATGCATTAACTATGGAAATACATTATGGTAAGCATCATGCTGCCTATATTAAAAATGTGAATGAAGCGATTGCCATTGAAAAAATTCCTTATTCAAATGAGAAAGATTTCTTCAGTAATATTTCAAAACTTTCTTCAAAGGCAAGAAATAATGGTGGAGGAGCATGGAATCACAATTTCTTCTGGCAAATAATGACCCCTGAAAGCAGTGCCCCAACAGGAAAAGTCGCTGAAGCACTCAATGGTTCTTTCGGCTCATTCCAAAAATTCAAAGAACTGTTTGCACAGGCAGCAATGACTCGCTTCGGTTCTGGTTGGGCATGGCTTGTTAAAGATGGAAACTCATTGAAGATCGGTTCTACTCCTAATCAGGATAATCCTATGATGGACATTAGCGACTTCAAAGGCACACCCCTATTAGCGTTGGATGTTTGGGAGCATGCCTATTATTTAAAATATCAAAATAAACGTAATGAATATGTTGCCAATTGGTGGAATGTGGTAAACTGGAATGAAGTATCGAAACGACTGGGTTAAATTTATATTGATGAAAAAACTGGTCTTGCTTGCGCTTTTCGTCCTTAACTTTTATCAAATAAATCTCGCTCAGGAAATCAAAGCCTTCAAAACATTTGGTGGGGTTCGTTTTGAAATGGACACGTTGACGCTAGGATTGAATCAGGTCCTTGAAATCATGAAGGATATTCCACCAGCCTATGCTGAACTTAAGATTGCCAAAACCAAATATAACGTCGCTGGAGCATTGGGCTTTATTGGAGTTGTATTAATCGCAGTGCCCTTAGGAACGACTGTTTACGGGGGCAGTCCGGAATGGGGATTAGCCGCTGGTGGAGCTGTCCTCTTATTATCCTCAATTCCGTTTAATAGGTCATTCCGAGGACATACCATGCAAGCACTGGACATTTATAATGACAAAATAAAAACAGCTCGAATAAAACCAGAATTACAATTATATGGTTTGGGAATGCGATTGCTAATCCGCATCTAACAGATTTAGTGACGATGGTAAACCTGAAATTGATCGGTCGATATTTGTTGTCGGAAAATTAAATCACCAGGTAATTCAGGCGCTTTAATTCCCTTTTTAAATGAACGAGGCGAAGTGAAAATTCTGGCTTCATCCCACAAATTGGCACCGATAAAAAAGGAAAGTGTTTGGCTTCCACCCTCCACTAATACCGATTGAATTTTTGATTTGTGCAACCAGGCGAGCAACTGCGAAATGAAATCTTCCTCATCCAGCCGCACCAATTTTAAATTCGGATGCTCTTCATGCTTCAATAGATTGAAGCAAACTGTAGGCACTAACCGATCAAATAAATGGAGACGATCACTTAATCGTAAAAACCTATCTATTACCAAGCGTACTGGATTTCTTCCGCTCCAATTACGCACTGTTAGATTTGGATCATCATGTGCGGCTGTTTTGGTGCCTACCAAGACCGCATCTTCTTCACTGCGCCACTTGTGTACAAGTTGCCGTGATAATTCGCTACTGATCCATCTGGATTCATAATTACTGTGCGCCATGAACCCATCTGAAGTTTGGGCCCATTTCAAAATAATAAAAGGCCTTTGTTTCTCGTGTGATATAAAAAATCGTTTGTTCAGTTCATACCCTTGTTGTTCCAATACGCCCGCAATGACTTCAATACCTGCAGCCTTACATTTCTTTATGCCCTCGCCAGCGACCAATGGGTTAATGTCCTGATTGGAAATTACTAATCTTTTTATTCCGTATTGAATAAGCATATCTGCGCAAGGTGGCGTTTTCCCAACATGCGAGCAGGGCTCTAGATTAACATATGCCGTACTTCCTTCTATTTGATTTATTTCCGAAACGCTGGCAATAGCATTCACTTCAGCATGCGCTTCTCCGTATTTCTTATGCCAACCTTCGCCAATAACTTCACCGTCCTTAACAATGACACATCCCACCCTGGGATTCGGACTAACTTCACCTACCCCTAACAAAGCAAGATCAAAAGTTCGCTGCATCAAAAGTTCATCAGGAGTCATAAGTAATTAGTAACATTGCAAAGATCATTTTCACAATGACCAATTCCAAAGAACTTTACAACGATCTCATAAGTCAGGTCACGCTTGATGAGGATAAATCCGAGATACAAAGCATCGTTTTCTTACTGCTTGAAAAGAAAATTGGATTAACTAAAACTGATATCCTTGCTGAAAAGAAAATTTTAGGCATTCAACCATCATATTTTAGACCATTTATCAAACAGATAAATGAGCATACTCCTATCCAATATGTTTTGGGGGAGGCTGAATTTTATAACCGAAAATTTAGTGTAAACTCTTCGGTTCTTATTCCACGACCTGAAACCGAAATAATGATCCATGAAATAAAAAGAGCACTAATGAGTATTAAATCAGATCACGTCAGAATATTGGATATCGGAACTGGTAGCGGCTGTATTGCTATTACATTGGCATTAGAAATTCCTCAAGCAAATGTGCAAGCGACTGATATAAGTAAAGAAGCGATTGGTGTTGCCTTACAAAATTCAAAGAAATTAAATGCCCCTGTGATTTACCATGAACATAATATTCTAACCAACGATATTTTATTTGGAAATTTCGATTTGGTCATCAGCAATCCACCCTACATCTCTGAGCAGGAAAAAGGTAAAATGAAAAAAAACGTTATTGAAAAGGAACCACACCTCGCGTTGTTTGCCCCTTCAGACGATCCATTGGCTTTTTATAAAGCCATCGCACTAAAAAGTAAAACGATATTGAATCCCGAAGGGTCAGTCTGGGTTGAAATAAATGAACAATTTGGGAATAACGTGATCGACATTTTTATGGACCATGGTTTTCAATCCATCCGACTTATTAAGGATCTTGACAATAAAGACAGGATTATTTCAGCACAACTATGACCAAACCCATTCTGTTGTTACATGGGGCCCTAGGCTCAAAGACTCAGTTGGATTTACTGAAAACAAACCTTGAACAAAATGGCAATAAAGTCTATTCATTGAACTTCCCCGGGCATAGCGGAGAACCGTTTTCCAAAGATGGGTTCGGCATTGAAGGCTTTGCCAGGTGTATCATTCAATTTCTTGATGATAAGAAGATAGAAGTCATTGATATTTTCGGTTACAGTATGGGTGGATATGTTGCATTTTTCTTAGCGCATCAATATCCGTTAAGAGCGAGTCGTATAATTACCCTCGGTACTAAGTTTGACTGGACTCCAGCCTCAGCAAATAAGGAAATCAATAAAATGGATCCGGAAAAAATTCAAGCTAAGGTTCCTGCCTTTGCCCGCATTCTGGAACATCGGCATAAACCGAATGACTGGAAAGAACTGATGAAAAAGACTTCGGATATGATGTATAATCTGGGCAAGAAACCACTGCTCACAGAGGAGCTTATAGCATCAATAAAAATTAAAAGCAAAATACTATTGGGCGATCAGGATGACATGGCCGACAGAAACTATTCAGAAAAAGTAGCCCACTGGTTGCCTGGCGGTGAATTTTATTTACTAAAAAATACACCTCACCCCATTGAAAAAGTTGATCTCCAAATGATACTCGACTTCATCGAATAACCAGTTAAATTAATTCCTCCCCTATCCAGAAAGACCTGTTTGATTTAAAACTGACAATGCCTTCTTTGTTAGTCTGATAGCTTCCGCTGCTAAATTCGATGAATTCGGATTTCAGATCATCCGGTAACGGATACAATACAGTTCCTGCCGGTACCCACTTTTCAAAATGACCGTTCTTAAGATAACTCCATAGTTTATTTTCAGTAAATGCTTCAATATCGAGCACCCTGAAAGGCTCAAGTTTTGCGAGTTCACCCGGATTGCTCACCAAGCAATTCACTGCCGTTGCCTTAGAAGCGATAAGAAAATAAAATGCCGTTGACAATGGGTCATCACTGTCATTATAGGAAATGATTTTTATTGGGGCTTGGTCGACCAATGTATCTCGCCAATGGCTAAGTTCAGAAATTGGTGCAATTACAACATCCACTTTAATCCCCCACGATACTACCTGGTCAACTTCCGATGACAATACAACAACTGTCGGCATCCACTCCAATAATTCCTGAATTTTTATATAAGAAATGGCGTGCGCATCAGCGATGATTAAAGCTGGTTCCTGATTTTCACGGATGATGTGATGACTAGACATTAATTCTCAACGAAACATACAGAACCGCCTACCCAGGTTTTATCTTTATTAAACTTCACACCAATCATTTCACCACGGCTAAGGCGAGCAAGGTTGGTAATTAGTTTCGGGCGGACAACATCTTTATCCCACAGGAAAAGCAATCGTATTTCCGTTTTCACCAATCCATCAGGCGCTTGAATTACTGGTTCATAATTGACTTTGCGCTGCAACAAAAAATTGCTCCGCTCATGGATTGGAATATTATGGATATCACTTTGTGTTAAATTGAAAATCACCCCGCTTCCTGAAAAAGAAAATAATGGCTTCAATACATAGTTTTCAAGATCTGGCGGAAGCACGCTGTAATCACTTAAGAATTTACATTCGGGAACCGCATCGCTAGTCAAAAACGGCATCGTGTATTTACTGATATAGAAAAACCAGTTTGGATGTCCTGCCCATTCCACATCAACTTCTTCCGTTAAATGGAAATCGGATTTCAAGTCTGGTTTCGCAAGTAATTCATCAAAGATCACGCGATTATAAATACGATGAACAGGAATTTCCACCCCTTCTTTTTTGTAGAAAAGCTTTTTGCCACGCAATATCAAGTCCCCTAAATGAACAGGCTCAATTCCCAAATGATGCTTTGTAACAAGAAAGTCGATATAGGTATTTTGTTTGGTCGGATCGATCTCCAGTAATATCACGTTTTCAGGGTGGTGACTACCCACGATTGCATTACGTAACTGTTTCCAATAATATTCAGAACTTTCACCAAAATGAAACCCTAAATTTCCTGGTATATTATAATGCTCTCTGAATTTATTTCCCAAATAATCCTGGTATCCAAACAAGGAAGGGAACCCCTGCATTTCAATCAGGCGTGGCACTAATTCGGAGTTACCTTTTTCAGTACACACGGCAAAATCCAAGGCTATAAAAAGTGTATGATCGTCTTCACCCGGCACATACATCTGAGGAGGTATTGCACCAGACATCAATGATTTAAAATCAGGGCGTACAATAAAATCAATGATGTCGTCCGCCGCTTTGAGAAGTTTATCTCTGAATTCCCTCCCAACGAATACCGGGCTCTCAGCCACGCGAAATGGAATTTTGTAATTGAATTGCTGGTCAAGATCTTTTATAAAATCATAATACTTCTGTTCTGAAAATTGCTGATTAAATAACTTTCGGGCAGCAGGAATCATAGCGCAATTGAGCTTAACCGATGACGAAGTGCCATCATCAAAAATCGGGGCACTACAGTAGAGTAAGTAAGCATAATCTTATCCGGATCGTTGAGGTGATCCAACATATCCCAATATTTTTTTTCTCCGTATTTTTCAATGACTATTTCTTTTTTATCCTCACGTAGTAAATACATGCGCATCCCTACGGCATCAGCTTCAGGATGAAATTGCATTCCTATAAACGCTTCATCAAAACGAATTGCCATGATGGCTCTTTCCAAATCAACATGAGGGCGATATTTTTCAATACAAAGGACAGCACCACCTCCGGCCTCAATCTTTTGCACATTTGCCTGGGTTATCTGATAATCCCTGGAATCTACTGCCCACATAGGGTCACTGAGCGAGCGAAATAATGGATCATGGTGGCCTTCAAACGTTTTGTGCACAGGCATTACACCAAACGAAGTCGACTTTCTTTTTGATACTGCCCCATAACCATAATACCTGCAAAAAATCTGAAAACTATGGCATATCAATAGTACATGTTTTTTCTTATCAGGATGTTGCTCGTTAAAGGCTTTGATATCATCCATCAATCCGAAGTACTTCCGCTCCCAGAAACTATCTTCACTTTCAAGGGGACTTCCAGGGCCACCTGAAGAAATGTACACATCAAAATTAAGGTCAGCGATTTCGGCTTTTTGCCGGAGGTCAAAGAATTGATATTTAACTGTCATGTGGCAATCAGCCTCAAATTCTTCAATGAGCTGCCGTATGCCTCTCATGCCTTCATTGGCGACTCCTTCGTAGAGATCAAGGATGGCAATATTTATTTGATTTTCAGAAGACAACTTATTCTGTTTACTAATATTACTAATTCTACAAAGTTTAAACTCCCTCCAGAGTTTCACTCAATATATAATCCACTACTTTCTCCAGGCTACCGGTTTGTTGAAATACAGCTAATTGCCGGTCGGCACCGGTACCTCGTTCTAAAATCGCGTGAATATAATTGATGGCATTGCGGCTGCCAAGTTCATCCACCACATCATCAATGAAATCCAATAATTCCAGAATCAACACCCGCGTATCTAATTCAACCTGTTTACCAAAATCTATTAATTTACCATCCAGTCCATAACGTGACGCTCTCCACTTATTCTCATTGATGAGGGCTCTGGTGTACATAATGAAACTCATGTTCTGAAGCCTTAGTTTGTACAACTTAACTACCAGCGCCTGAAATACTGCAGTGATGGCAATGGTCTCTTCAACACGCATTGGAACATCACATATTCTGAATTCAATGGTATCAAAGAAGGGATGCACTCGCACATCCCACCATATTTTTTTTGCATTATCGATGCAGTTTGTCTTAATCAGAAGGTTTACGTAGTTCTTGAAGTCATCCCAACTTTCGAAGCGATCAGGAATCCCCGTGCGAGGAAATTTATCAAACACCTTTGTGCGAAACGATTTGAATCCGGTGTCGCGTCCCTCCCAAAATGGAGAGTTGCAAGAAAGTGCATACACATGTGGTAAAAAATACCGAACTGTGTTTTGAATATGAATCGCCATATTCTTATCGGTAATGCCCACATGTACATGCAATCCAAAAATTAAATTTGATCGGGCGGCCTCCTGCATTTCCTGAACAATTTCGTCATAGCGAGGATTTGGCGTTATCAATTGCTTGCTCCAATGAGAGAACGGGTGAGTTCCTGCCGCACCAATTCTTAGGTTTAATGAACCAGCAATATCAGATACTAATTTTCTCAAGCCTCTTATTTCTTCAAATGCCTGATTTACATCTTTACAGATGCCCGTACCCACTTCGACTACCGCCTGATGCATCTCCGCCTTTACATTGTCTTTGCCGTCCAGTGATGCCAGCTCCACTATTTTTTGATCATGGGATGCCAACTCGCGTGTTTGCGGGTCCACCACCATATACTCCTCTTCTACTCCCAGTGTAAATTTTTCCATAGACGAATATCCCTAGAGACGAGGTGTTATTTTTTAGGTGTTTTTGGTTTTGCCACTCTTTTTGAAGGTGCTTTAACAACTGATTTGGCAACCTTCATTTCGTCTCCCACGGCATTGGATATAAATGTTCCCCAAGTTAGGTTGTCCTTGCCAGGTTGTTGTTGCTGTGCCCTGTCAACAGCAATTCTAGCTGAAGTTTCAACCACCCAGTCAAAGTTTTCCTGACCTACAGAATTGATATCGGCATCTGGCGCCGGATTGCAAAAATCGATCGCGTAAGGTACACCATCACGTACAGCCATTTCAACTGTATTGAAATCGTAGCCTAATGCGTTACAAAGCTCGAGCACATAATCATTCACTTTTTTTAATAATTTCTCTGAAGCCGGACCTTTTGCACTCTGATACCGCAAATGATGCGGATTTCGAGGTTCGTATTGCATGATTCGAACATGCTTCCGTCCTAGGCAGTAGCAACGAAAATAATCATCAAATATAATCTCCTCCTGAAGCATCATTACCAATTGACCGGTTTCGCTGTATGCTTTGAAAAAGTCTTCCTGATCATTGAGTTTGTATACACTTTTCCATCCACCGCCAGCATGAGGTTTCATGTAGGCAGGCCAACCGATGTGTTCAAATATTTTTTCCCAACTCAAAGGAAACGTAAGATTGCTAAAAGAGGCTTCTCCTGTGTCGATTGGTCGCTCGTGTGATGGTAATAATACGGTCTTAGGAACCGGCACTCCTAGTTTTACAGCCAGGGCATTATTAAAAAATTTCTCATCGGCACTCCACCAGAAAGGATTGTTAATTACTGCGGTTCCTGAAATAGCCGCGTTTTTTAGATAGGCCCTGTAGAATGGAACATCCTGAGATATCCGGTCAATGATAACCGCATAATCGGTGGGTTTACCTTGCTGCACCATATCTACCTTAACCGGCTCGGCTTTGATGTCTTTAAATCCCATCGTGTTCACGCGTTCAACAAAAGCTTCAGGGAAAGAGCGCTCCATACCGTGTAGTATTCCTATCTTTTTCATATGTTATAATTTATTATTTAATGATGACCCTGTTTTAGGGTGGTACAATTCAGTATTATTTTATTGCTGATTACGTTTTTTATTCCCAATATCCACTACAATTTTTTGAAATTTTTCAGACTCCGTCAGGTGTGGATTATGCGCAGAATCGGAAAACCAATATAGTTTTTTTTCCTTGCAAATTACTTTATGATAATAAGATTCTGCCAATGAATAATGTGTTTGAAAGTCGTTGGCTCCAATAAGGAAATATGCAGGGCAATTTAATGCTGGGGCAAATTCAAAAAGATTGGTAGCAGAAGCTTCATTGAACAGGCTTAGCCAAACCGCTGACCAATGTTCAACTTTTGATCGGGTAGGCGAAGTTGTCTTCATTAGCTTACTCAGCCACATTCGGTGATAATATAGCTGTTCCCAACTTTTAAATGGAATCTCGACTTTATCAAGTTCTATTACAGCTTCTTGATTATTCTCATTGTTTGCCATAGCATACATGGCTTGCAACGAAAGCTGCTCGCTTTCTATTTGATAGATCATTGGATTTATGGCAAAATACGCGTCTAGCAAATCTGGTCTTGCCACAGCCAAAAGAAGGCCCAAATAACCACCCCAGCTATGGCCCATGAGGTAAATTTTTTCTTTTGAAAATCTGAGCTTAAGAAAATTAATAAGTTCGATACCATCACTCACAAAAAGTGAAACAGTTAACAATTCCGTTGACTTATTCATTAATGCAGTTTGTCCACTTTGTCGTTGGTCCCAATTAACAACAACAAAATGTTTTTGCAATTCCTTCGTGAAACGGTCCGCGTAACTCATCACTGAATTACCAGGTCCTCCGTGAAGAAAAAGTAAAACGGGCGCCTGATCATCTTCTCCCTGAAATTTAACCCATTGCTTTATCCCCCCAATCTCAATTGCTTCGCCATGGTTTATTGTTGTCCCGATTACGCCAAATGGGAATAAAAGGAAAAAAAACAAAAGGCGATTAAACATGACTATTTAATCAATGATAAATAATGTGGGAACATTTGTTTCCATACAGGCCAATCATGTTCAGCATCCTGACGAACATCCAGCCAATGATTGATTCCCTTGTTTCTTAAAATTTCGGCCATTCGCTCATTAGCGTTCCAGCACATATCTCGCGTGCCCGTTCCCAACACCACGAACATATCATGAAAGAAATCACTTTGTGCGTTTGGCAAAAAATCCATCGGATTATTGAAATAGACCTGATCATCATAGTGCCCATCCGTCTGATCACGGATGTCAAAAGCCGCCCCCATGTTAAACACGTATTTCACCACGTCAGGATGTTTAAATGCAAAATTCGTTGCGTGATATCCTCCAAAACTACATCCCGCGGTAGCCACTCTTCCCACACCCGTTTCTTGTTGTGCCAACGGAACCAATTCGTGATAAAGCATCTGATCATACCAATGGTGGTTCCTGGCACGATCTCCAGGATGAATATTTCTGTTATACCAACTGTGTTCATCGATTCCATCAACACAATAAATTTTCACCAGTCCTTCGTCCAAAAACCAATTGACACTATCGATTAGTTTAAAATCTTTATTCTCATAATAATGCCCCATAGAAGTTGGAAACAGAATAACCGGGTATCCGCGGGTTCCAAAGGCAAGCACTTCAATGTCACGGTTCAACCGGGGAGAATACCATTTGTGATAATGTTCGTGTGGCATACGCAATCTATTGTTAATTTTGAGTTTAAAGTTGTTAGAAAAATCGGAAGAAAGAGTCTGAAAACTCAATCTAATATCAAAATAATTATCATTCCTTGTCGCAGTCACATCACTACCATTTAGAAAAGCTCACCGATATTCATTCCAAATTGCTTAACCGAGATACGGTGGTTGATATTTTTCTGCCGTTTCAATACGAAAAAGCAAATAAACACTACCCGCTTCTTATTCTAAACGATGGGCAGGACGCGGAGGCAATCCATCTCAAAAAGACCCTTGAAAAACTTACGCTGAATAAGGACATCCCCGATATAATTGTTGTCGCTGTATATGCCGGTGACCGGATGCATGAATATGGTATTGCCAACCAAGCGGATTTTAAAGGACGTGGATCAAAAGCAAAAGAATACACTCGTTTCATCATGATGGAATTGATTCCCTATCTTCATTATCGCTATTCCATTTCAAAATCCCCTAAAGAGAATGTAATTGCCGGATTTTCCCTGGGGGGATTGTCCGCGTTGGATATTGCCTGGCATCATACAGATTACTTTGGAAAAGTAGGCGTGTTTAGTGGATCTTTCTGGTGGCGAAAGCGTGACACCAAAAGCAGGCTGTACTCTGATTATCGCGATCGAATTATGCACCAGGTAATTCGCAGGGGCAGATATAAACCTGGCATTTCATTTTGGTTTCAGACGGGGCAAAAGGACGAACAAAATGACCGGAACAAAAATGGCATTATAGACTCCATCGATGATACACTTGATTTAATAGTAGAACTGACTAAAAAAGGATATCGACCTTTTCACGACATCCAATACCTGGAACTGGAAGATGGTGAACACAATCTCCCTACATGGGGCGATGCGCTCCCCCATTTTTTAAAATGGGCGTTCCCGCATCGCTAAATATGAATTATGAATAATCACATTGATACCATCATCTTCGACCTTGGTGCCGTTCTTATCGATTGGAATCCCAGGCATCTTTACCGAAAAATATTCAATACCGAAGAAGAGATTACCTGGTTTCTGGAAAACATCTGTACCCATGAATGGAATGAAAAACAAGATGCAGGCCGATCCTTCGAAGACGCTACAGAAGAATTACTTCAAAAATTTCCTGCTCATGAGTTCGCTATCCGTGCGTGGTATGGCCGCTGGAAGGAAACGATGAACGGCCCTATCCATGGAACGGTAGAGATTTTAAAAGCGATACGCGACTCAAAAAAGTATAAATTATACGCCCTTACCAATTGGTCGGAACAAACATTTCCATGGGCACTGGAGCAATTCGAGTTTCTTCACTGGTTTGAAGGCATTGTGGTTTCAGGACACGAAAAAACGCGCAAACCCTTTCCGGAATTCTTTCAGATTTTATTTGACCGATATCGAGTAAATCCAGCTAATTCATTATTTATCGATGACAGCATACGCAATATTGAAGGAGCCAAAGCAGTAGGTATGCCCGGAATTCATTTTCAATCGCCCGAACAATTAAAGGAAGAACTTGGCAAATTAAAGATCATATATGTGAACTGACCTGGTTTTCAAAATATGCATATTGGTGCCATCGACAAAGAAGGGAAAATAATTGTTCCTTTTAAATTCACCTCGGACGATGATGTATATCTTGAATTAGAAAAACCCGAGTAGAAAAATCAGATCACTTTTTGAAGTTCATCACACATTGATCGATAATATCACAGCATTCGTGCACCTGATCTTCCGTGATCACCAGGGGAGGTGCAAGGCGAATAATATTGCCATGTGTTGGTTTAGCCAGTAATCCATGTTCGGCAAATTTCAAACACATATTCCAGGCCGTTTCGCTTTGGGCTGAGTCGTTGATGACGATCGCGTTGAGCAGACCTTTGCCTCGCACCAAAGTAATCCACTCAGATTTTGCTTTAAGTGAATTCATTCTATCGCGGAAAACGACTCCTAATCGTTCGGCATTAGCCGCAAGATTTTCGTCTTTCACCACTTGCAAGGCTTCCATTACCACTGATGCCGCCAACGGATTACCACCAAAAGTAGAACCGTGTTCGCCAGGCTTGATCACAAGCATGATTTCATCATCAGCCAACACCACTGAAATCGGGAGTACACCGCCAGACAAGGCCTTCCCCAGTATAAGTAAATCCGGATGAACCTCTTCATGATCCGATGCCAACATTTTACCGGTGCGCGCTATGCCTGTTTGAATTTCATCCATCATCAAAAGCACGTTATGTTTCCTGCATAACGCTGAGGCTGTTTTTAAATAACCATCATGAGGAACATAGACCCCGGCTTCACCTTGTATCGGTTCAATCCAAAGCCCGCATACGTTCGGATTAGCCAACGCCTTCTCAAGGACATCCACATTATCATAATCAACTATTTCAAAGCCTGGCATAAAAGGCCCAAATCCCCTTCGCGCGGAAGGATCAGTAGAGGCAGAAATTATTGCCGTTGTTCTTCCATGAAAATTTTTCTTTACCGCCACGATCACTGCCTCGTTATCTGGAATGCCTTTATATGTGTATCCCCATTTGCGGGCCAGTTTGATAGCAGTTTCATTTGCCTCCGCACCACTGTTCATGAACAAAGCCTTATTGTAACCGAAAGTATCACATACATACTTCTCGGCAAGACCCAGTTTATCATTATAAAATGCACGTGAAGTAAGTGTCAATTCCTTGGCCTGAGCAATTAAAGCATTGATGATGCGTGGATGACAGTGACCTTGATTCACAGCACTGTAAGCCGAAAGGAAATCAAAATAGCGCTTTCCTTCTATATCCCACAAATAAACACCTTTACCTTTATTTAAGACCACCTCCAGGGGATGATAATTATGCGCACCAAACTTTCCTTCTAATTCGATCGCCTCTTGACTGGATATAATTGCGGATAGCATAGTATTGAAATTCATACGTTTCAAATTTAATCATTCCACCATAAAGCACCTACGAAATCAGTTGATACCAATTTGAAATGATCTAAATTTGTTGCAATGGAAATTATTCTTTTGGCAGTTGGATTAGTAGCAGGAGGCATAACGGGCTGGTGGATAGCACGATTTAAATTTCAGGCGGAAACCAATCAGCAAGCGGCTGGCGTGGAGGTCGAACGCGAAAAGATAAAAGTTGCGGCTGAACAGATAACCGGATTAAAGCTGGAGCTGGAATTACAACGCAATAAAGTTGTGGAGCTGACGGGGTCACTTTCCTCAACAGAAGCGGATTATCGAAATCTTCAGGAAAAATTAACGGATCAAAAAGCTGAACTCGAAAAACTGGAAGAAAAGTTCTCGGTCCAGTTCAAGAATCTGGCTAACGATATATTTGAAGAGAAAAGCAAAAAATTTACGGAACAGAATAAGAGCAACATTTCTGACTTGTTAAAACCATTGGGAGATCGAATTATTGAATTTGAGAAAAAAATGGATCAAACAAATAAAGATGCCATTGAAAAAAATGCAGGACTCTTCAATGAACTAAAAAATCTCAAAGACCTCAATCTTCAAATGAGTGAAGATGCCCGGAACCTTACTCGCGCATTAAAGGGTGATACCAAAGCGCAGGGCAGCTGGGGAGAATTTATTCTGGAGAGCATTCTGGAAAAGTCAGGTTTGGAAAAAGGTCGTGAATTCCTGGTACAGGAATCCTTCACGACCAATGAAGGCCGGAGGCAACAACCTGATGTGATCCTGAATTTGCCAGAAAACAAACACATTATTATTGACTCAAAAGTGAGTTTGACCGCTTACAACGGTTATGTTAATTCAGAAACCGATGAGCAGCGCGCCACTCATGTAAAAGCACACCTGGTATCAATTCGGCAGCACATGCGATTGCTTTCCGAAAAAAACTATCAAAAGAATTATTCGGATAATGGGCTCGACTTCGTGATTATGTTTATACCCCTGGAGCCTGCCTACTTATTGGCGATACAAAGTGATCGCAACTTATATGAAGAGGCCTTCGACAAACGCATCGTGTTTGTAAGCCCTACCTTATTATTGCCCTCCCTACAATTAATTAAAAGTGCCTGGCGACAGGAATACCAAAACCGAAATGTCATTGAAATTGCCAAACGTGCAGGTGATCTGTATGATAAGTTTGTAGGGTTCACCGATGATTTGCTTAACCTGGGAAGGCAGTTGGATTCCTCTAAAAAATATTATGAGGAATCGATGAAAAAATTAACCACTGGAAGTGGTAATCTTGTCAGTAAAGTAGAACACTTAAAAAAACTGGGGGCTAAAGCCGATAAACGTATTGATCCCAAACTTATAAGTCGCGCTGAAGACCAACCTGAATTGTTTGATAAATAAATATTCTTCTATGAAAAAAATAATCGTATTTCTTATCTCCCTTGTTGTGATAACATCCTGTGCTACCAATAAAACCAGCAAAGCAAAAATTACTCCTGCAGGCACATGGGATTATTCCATTACAGGTACACCTGAGGGAGATTTCAATGGTGTTATGATGGTTACCGAACTGGAAAAAACTTTTTCAGCTAAAATGACTTCCAGGGGAAATGAACTTAACATTGATAATTTTACATGGGATGGAGTTACCACTAAAGTAAGCGGGGAAATTAATTATACAGGTTACATCGTCACACTTAATGCTACTTTGTCCGGAGACGAAATGACTGGCAATATGTTTGTGGAGGGAGAAAGTTTCCCCTTCAAAGCGAATCGAAAGAAATAAACATCTTTTATTATCGATGGTTAGAAACATAAACATCTTGAAGCGATGCCTATGAAAATTACCGCTGACAATAAACTAAAAAAACTCATTGTGGTGGGTGACCGGGTGCTCATTCGCCCGGTGAAAGAATCTGACCGCACCGATAGTGGATTATATCTTCCACCCAGTGTTCAGGAAAAGGAAAAAATTCAACGCGGATTTGTTATTAAAGTTGGGCCCGGATATCCGCTTCCTTTGCCCGCGGATGAAGATGATGTTTGGAAGGGTAAAGATGATCAAATAAAATATTTGCCATTGCAGGCCCAAGAAGGCGATATGGCCATATTCTTACAGAAAGGCGCCATTGAAGTCATGTATGAAGGTCAAAAGCTCTTCATTGTTCCTCAGTCGTCAATTCTCATGCTGGAACGAGAAGAAGATTTATAATGGCGGGATTATCATTTGATGTGTTACGGGTAGGGAAAAAATACCGGCTCAAAAATTTTGGAGATAATTACGAGTTTGAAATTGAACGTATCCTTGTCAATGGTGACTTCAAGGTAAAAGACCTTCATACATTGGAGCGCTACCTCCTGAAAGACACCATCAAATTTGGGAAAGGGCATGATTTTGAAATCAGGGAAATCTATTAACACCGTCCCTTATCTAAATTCACTTCTTTATTTTGACATTTTTCAATAGATTTAAAAATAATCCCTTGAAAAATGTCAAACTCCCTGAATCGTAGAAAATTTCTTCAAGCTGGTGCAGTAGCCACTATTGGTGGTTTTCTATCTCCAACTTTACAAGCAAAAAATCTTGAAAAGGCCTCTTCCGATGTAGGAAAGTCTAAATGGGATTTAGATAGTCCTGCTCTCTGTGTAGATCTGGACAAGATGGAGCAGAATATAAAAGTAGTACACAATCGTTTGAAAGGCACGTCTGTTAAAGTCCGGCCCCATGTGAAGACACATAAATGCCCTGCTATTGCAAAAATGCAAGTTGCTGCCGGGGCGGTTGGTGTTTGCGCAGCTAAACTTTCTGAATCGGAAATCATGCTGGAAAATGGTATTCAGCATGTATTAATGACAGGGGTGAATGTCACCATTCCAAAGATTAAGAAAGCCATGGCACTGCGTAAAAAATATAGTGGATTCATTCAAGCCGTTGACAATCCTCAAAACGCGCAGGATCTTCAGGATGCAGCCAAAGCGGCCGGCATCATTGCCGATGTGGTTGTAGACATTGATGTAATTCAAAGGTCCGGTGTTCTGCCAGGAGCACCAGCACTTGCCCTGGCGCAAATGGTAGATAAATTTCCCAATCTTAAATTCAGAGGCATTCTTGCTTATGATGGCATTGCTACCCACGTGGTAGGCTTTAAGGCAAGAAAAGAATGGGCATTGAAAAGTTTTGAACCAGTGGTTGAGACTTATAACAAAATGAAGGCGGCCGGTTTGAATTTGGAAATCTTTAGTGGCGGCAGCACTGGAACATATGATATGATGCAGGACATAGCAGGATTTACAGACGTTCAAGTGGGTAGCTATGTGTTTATGGACCGTCAGTATATGGAAATTGGTGGTGAAAAAAATGAAAAAGTTTTTGATGACTTCGCTCCTTCACTAACTGTATTGGCTACCATTATTAACATGAATCATCCAGGCCGCATCATCACTGACTCTGGAGCAAAAGCATTTACATTAAATCAGCCTCCGGCAATTGTAATTGGTGAACCAGACTTTGTATATAATGCGGGCTCTGACGAATACGGAACCATCTCATTTGATAAAGCGAATAAAACTTATAAAATCGGTGATAAACTGGAAATGATTGTCCCGCATTGCGACCCAATTGTGAATGAATATGATTTCATGTATGGCACTCGTAATGACAAAGTGGAGTCCATTCTTCAGATTTCCGCCAGGGGGAAAGGTCAATAATAGCTCGTTCGATTACTTCACCAGAAGTAATATTCAGGAAATCAATTTTTAACTGCATCCCTGATGCTGGTGGTTGTTATATCAAACAATTCAGAAATATATTGATCAACAAACCATAATCTGATTGTTAAAATTAAAACAACCCTAATGATTACCGTCAAAGTAAATTTCCTTCTGTTCAGTGCTTTGCTTACACTGCCTTTTAATATAATTGCGCAGTCAGCTAAGAACGATCACCCCAATATTATTCTGATCTATACCGATGACGTGGGCTATGGCGATATTGGTTGCTATGGAGCCAATACCATTGCTACACCCAATATTGATAAACTCGCAAAAGCTGGCGTACGTTTTACCAACGCTCATGCTACCTCAGCAACGTGCACACCTTCACGCTTTTCGCTTTTGACTGGGCGATATGCCTGGAGGAAACAAGGAACCGGGGTTGCCCCGGGAAACGCTTCTCTTATTATACCCACTGATAAAGGAACAATGCCTCGCATGCTGCAGGCAGCAGGATATACAACCGGCGTAGTTGGAAAGTGGCACTTAGGATTAGGCGGAGAAAATGGCCCGGAATGGAATGATGACATAAAACCCGGCCCCCTGGAGATCGGATTTAATTATTCGTTTATCATACCGGCCACCGGAGACCGAGTGCCTTGTGTCTATGTAGAAAATCATCGTGTTGTCGATCTTGATCCCAACGACCCAATCACCGTCAGCTATAAAGATCCAATTAATCCAAGCGATCCGACAGGGAAAAAAAATCCTGACTTATTAAAAATGAAACCTTCACATGGGCATGATCAAACTATTGTAAATGGTGTAAGTCGAATTGGCTATATGAGCGGAGGCAAATCAGCGCTATGGATAGACGAAGATATGGCTGATGTGATTACCCAAAAGGCAGTTGCTTTTATAGCACAAAATAGAAACAAAAAATTCTTCCTGTATTTTTCAACGCATGATATTCACGTGCCCAGAATGCCACATGCCAGGTTTGAAGGAAAATCAGGAATGGGACCAAGAGGCGACGCCATCCTTCAACTCGATTGGAGTGTAGGTCAAATCATGGAAGCCGTGACAAAAAATAATCTATCGGAGAATACATTGATTATTTTTACAAGTGATAACGGACCAGTGGTAGATGATGGGTACCAGGATCAGGCCGTAGAAAAATTAAGCGAACATAAACCTGCAGGATCATTGCGTGGTGGAAAGTATAGTGCTTTTGAGGCTGGCACAAGAGTTCCGTTCATTGTGGTATGGAAAAACAAAGTAGCTGAGGGCAATGTATCTGAGTCTCTTGTCAGTCAGGTTGATTTATATGCATCCCTTTCCAGCTTGGTGGGTCAAAAAATAACTGTAGGAGATGCTCCGGACAGCCAAAATTTTATCAATACCTATCTTAACAAAGCTGACAAGATCAGGAATTGGGTGGTAGAGCAATCTGTTAATTCTACCCTATCACTTATTACAAAAGATTGGAAATATATTGAGCCTTCCACTGGCGCTAAAATGGCTAAAGAAACGAATATTGAATTAGGCAATGACAGTCTACCTCAATTATACAATTTGAAAGAAGACATTAGGGAAAGGAAGAACCGAGCAAGAGAATTCCCGGATAGAGTTAAAACAATGAGTGAGCATTTAAAAAAGATCAGGGATTTATAGATTAACTTCTATTCCAAATTCATAATAATAGAAGAAGTAAGAAACGGATTACTAAACTCAACAACCTGCCCCGCTTCCTTTCCGGGAATAGGGAAAAGTCTTGCCGACAAGGCTTTGTTAAAATATCTTAAGGATAGCGCCGCTACATCCTGATATATTCCTTCAATCGTCTCAATCGGGGTGCTTCCTGAAATTGGAATAACATCCAATCCCGTTCCGGATACCGAAGAAAAAAGCAACAATTCTTCCACCGTATAGCGTCCTTCGCTGGCTCTCTTCGCCAATGTTTTATCTTCAATAACCGGAAGCATCAAACCAGAATATCCGCAGGTTTTTATATCCAGGTTTTTAATCACATTAGTAATGATAGCGCAAGCACGTAATGTTGTTACAGCACCAAATGGCTTTTTGGTTAAAGCTTCTATCGATTCCCCGATACTAGCGTCCAGCCCTGGAGCCGGAGAAGTATCAATACCATCGTACTTCCATCCCATGCTGTTTTGCATGTTGTTAGCGAGTTCCTCGATTGGTTTCATCTCAATTTCCAACGCCTTTTTAAGATTTTCTTCAGCATGCTCCCAATCTGATTTCTTGAAAACACGTGTTATAACGTTTGGATATTCCAGGCCTATCGCGAAACTATTTATCCCTTTATGAAAGGCTGCCGGAAAAAATGGAATCCCGTCAGGACAATTGGCTGAGGCTGTAAATCTAAAATTAGCTTCTCCACCTTCACTGCTGTTGGACAAAGCTTTACAGATTTGGGCTGCCGTTTTAATTGACTTTTTATGAATACCATTTTTGACAGAAGCAATCGGAATACTAAAATTAATATTTGAGGTCTCCTTGACAAGTCGTGCAGTCCAACTTGCCAGGTCAGCGTCATATTGATCATTCGCCAATATTTCTCCAATCGAAAATGCCACATCGTGTTTTGCGGCCAGAACATCCATCGCTTTTAAATATTCAATTGTGTTAGCGTCTGGCTTACCTGAAATTAATTCGTGTAAATTTTGGGTTGCGATTCTTATGGTTTGAACTTCATAGCCTTTTTGAACAAATACTTGTTTTGCTCCCTCTAAAAATTTAATGGCTTCAACGATTGATTGGGTATCCGAAATATTAACGAGGGTAACTCCAGCTGTTATCGTTCGTATCCTGAATTCAAAAGGATTTTTTTGGTGAAAGTCAGCGCCATTGAACAAGAAGAGAATGAGAATGGCAGCTATTATTTCTATTTTTTTCATGAAGTATATTTGGCTATCAAGCTATTTATTTTGCAACGATTCAAATAGCGCAATCCAAAATATTTATTTCATTTCAGCTATCCAGGTTCTTACCAGGGCCACACCTTCATCGTGTGTAATGGAACGACCCAATTCAGGCATCATGATTCCCGGGTGCACTGATTCAATACGGAATTGCATAATAGACTCATCCGGTTTGCCGGGAACAATATCATAGAGTAAGCCACCTGATCCTTTGCCAGCTGCAACAGGCGCCTTGCCTATTCCTAATTTGGAGGGGTCGTTTTCACTCGCGAGTAAATACAGACCACTATTTTTCGCCGGACCGTCCGCCCGATGACAATGTGCGCAGTTGATCTCAAGCCAGGCGCGAGCGCGTTCACTGACAGCAACTGACTGATCTTCATAACCAGCCAAGCGTGGCCCTTTCATACTATCCGGGATATTTTTAATTACATTTAATTCCTTCCAGTAGTCAAGCTGATTTCTAGTCCCTGCAGCATAATGATAATCTCCATTTAACTGACGTGCGGTTGGCCCAATTGGCATCACTTTATCGCCACGAAGATGACATCCTTTACATTGATTCATATTGGGAACTGAATAGCTGATGTTCTTTAGTGTTCCATCATAGTGAGTCCAGGACACAGGAATATTTTTTCCAGCCACATTCAGGAAGGCCTCATTTTGTTCATCGTTCCAGAGGTAAGGCAATGCTTTCCACGAACCTGCTTCATTAATAAGTAAACGCGTTTCCAGGATTCGGATGTTTGCTTCCGGTTTCCTAAAATCAGCCGGATAAAAAAAATTCTTAATGAGGACCGTTCCTTCGGGAAAATCAAATACATCCGCCGCGTTGAAGTTAACTTTCATCCCGTTTGGGATTTTTACAAACCGCTGCTTGAATGCATAATCCGTAAACAACGCTGCGTTAAGCGCATAAGGAACAACTTCATCTGATGGTGAAAGATTTTTTAGTTCACCAACAAAAAATCCATATTCAGATAATTTTTCTTTCCCTATTGAAGATAAATCAATCGATCCGGCCTCTTCGGGCAAAACAACCAATTCCTTTTTCTTAATGCTGCAGGCAATGATCAGGAAGCAAATAAATAAAATAACAAGTCTCATTGTCACTTACTGTCGATGCCATCGCAACTAAACTGATGCGGATCTTTTTTAAAACCTTTAAAATCATTTGCGGCATCAAGGTTCATTACATTGATCGTATTTCCTTGCATAACACATAACTCAGGATTGGCACGGGCCGGATCAGGAATTCCATCATATGCAATATCAGGTGGGTTCATAAACGATTTCATTAAAAACAGCATTCCAATATCACTGCTCGTGGAGGGGAACCAATGGCTGTTTCGATATATGTTGTCATGGATTTTGATCTTGTAGGGATACGGATTATAAAGTGAATCAGCGTGGTAGCTATTGTTCACGGTCTGTACGCCACCAATCGCGTCATCTTGTTGTTGCTCACCTTCATTCATTGCCGCCACCAAATCATAACTGATAATGCCTGTTCCGATGGTTCGGTTATTAATAATTTCATTGTTGGTAAGTTCAAGATCATGCGTTGCCAGAATCATCAGCCCAGTTCCTGGTGGAATGCTGGCTACAATATTTCCCTTCGCAGCAAAGTTCTTATGGTTGTTGTCATGAACACGATTGTTAAATACCCTGGTGCTATGACCATATTGCGTGAGTCCCGGTAAGTCAAAAACTAATATCCCACCGGAATTTTCATAGGCTTCATTATCGTAGATCTCGACAAACCGTGAATTTTCGCTTTCAATGCCTGCTACGTTCCAATAGGCTTTACTTTTACGAATGATTACCGAATCAGACTGCCCAACATAAATTCCAGCATCCGATGAGCCCATAGCAATGCACTCTTCAATCAATACATTTTTACAAAGGACTGGATACAGTGCATAAGCGCCATTCTCTGTTTTAGGCCCATCGGCCCACACGGAACGAATGCGTCTTAACGTGATGCCTTTAGTATCGCTTACCTTCAGGTTGTCCCCTTTCGCATCTTCCAGTGAAAAATCTTCAAGCACGATATTACTGCTATTACTAATGACCAACCCTTGCGCGCCTTCCGTTTGGTTCTTGAAGGAAAGCCTGGTTTTATCCATTCCTTTGCCGCGAATGGTAATGTCTGATTTTCCTTCCATCATCAACCCCTTAGTAAACATATAATTTCCTTCAGGCAATTCGATGGTGCCACCATTTTCTACCGTGATCAATTGAGTTTGCAATGTTTGTTCGATACTTTTCCAGATTACAGTCTCCGACGATTCAGTCGAGCATGCTCCGATTACAAGCAGACATACAGGAAGTAAATATTTCATAACACGTAATAAGGCAACTAAATTAGGGATATTCAGTATCGTCAGGAAGTGAATCAACTCCGATTTTATTTTTTTAATAATAATGCATACTTCCTCTCTTATTTATTCACTTCTGATATAATTATTTTATTATTTCTGCTCCATTCACTCCAGGAACCAACATAGAGTTTCGGAATTTTTAGCCCGGCATAAGTGATGGCTAATAGAGAATGACATGCCGTTACCCCGGAACCACAATGTATAATAGTATTTTCGCTTTTTACTTGATCAAATACCTTATCGTACTTCTCGCGCAATTTACTTTGGGATAAAAAAAGTCCATTATCATCCATGTTTTCAGTAAACGGGATATTAATCGCATTAGGGATATGTCCTGCGACTAAATCAATGGGTTCCGTTTCTCCGTTATACCGTGCCTTCTCACGAACATCAATAATAATACAATTTTTATTGAGAGACGCTTTTTCAACTTCTTCAATTTGCGCTTGGGGGAGCTGCCAATTTTTCATTTCATAGGGCACAGCTTGTTTAACCGATTCCCTTTGTGAACTCATTGGAAAATGAATTCTTTGAGCTTCTTTTAATCCACCATCGAGAACCTGAGCATGCCTATGACCAATTGATTTTAACATCCACCACATTCTGGCCGCGGCATTTGCTCCGCCATAGTCGTCATAGATCACAACATGACTTTCTGCTGATATCCCAAGATCGGATAGGGTACGTATAAAGTCCGATGTTTTAGGTAAGGGATGTCGTCCGCCATTGGACAAATCAGCTTTTATATCAGCCAGTTGAGTATTGGTATCAACAAACAAGGCTCCCATTAAATGGTTCTCTTCATAGTTTGATTTTGCATTTTTACTATTACTTGCATCAATAATTACCAAATCATCAGATTTCATTAAACCCAACAACTCGGATGCTTGAATAAGTGGTGACATAATTTCTTTCATTTCCTTATTTTCAAATTTAATCTTTATATGCCTGGAATTCAGTAAGCGTTGCAGGAATCCGCAGTCTCCTGAAACTTAATTACTCCTGATTTTATAATATTACACATAAAATAAGAACCCCATTGAACTCATCGCTTATTCAAATCATCTATTCTTCTGCGAGCATTCAGGGCTTGTTTCTTTCTTTCTTACTGTTGCGTACTAAAATAAATCAGCCAGCTAATCGTATTCTGGCTATTCTCCTTATAATACTATCTGGTCATCTAATTTTAGTAGGATTTGACAATCGTGAATTCTTTCTCAGCTTCCCCCACCTTAGCCGGGTGTCGTGGATTATTGGCACACTCTATTGGCCTATTCTTTTTTTATTCGTTCAATACATCACTCAAACCCAACCTGATAAGATCTGGAAAAGTCTTTGGCTATTTATCCCGTTCCTGGTGCTGCTCATGATCATGATGCCTTATTATAGCATGGGCGCAGAAGAAAAACGTGCTTTGCTCAATCACTTTGAAGAAGCCTCCAAACATGATTTCGGATGGGTGAATCAAATCGTCTCTTTTCTTCATATCCTATTTCAAAGTTTTATGTTGATCTACTATCTGCGTTTTGAGAAAAAACTATTGGAAGAATATTCAGAAGTAGAATCGTTACGCATAAAGTGGCTGAAGAGTTTTCTGATACTGGTATTGAGCGCCACTGCATTAGCTGTTGTTTCCTTCTTTGCGCGCACCTGGCATGTGCCTGTGCTTTCGCAATTTTATTCTTTTCACTTTATCGGAGTCGTATTATTGTTTTATTGGCTTTCGTACAAAGCATTGACGCAACCTGTCTTGTTTGGCATTATTAAAGAAGTGTTACCAGTGCCATCCTCTGCTCAGGCTGTTGCCGATTCAGAGAAATACAAAAAATCTACACTTGAAAGTAAGCAACTGGCTTCTATTTTTGAAAAAGTGAAATTGGTACTGGAAACGCAACAACTTTTTCTCAAAAATGATCTTACGCTCACACAACTTTCAGCAGCTGCAGAAATTCCCCGACACCAGGTTTCGCAGGCAATTAATTCCTGCTATTCCGGAAATTTTTTTGACCTGATCAATGATTACCGGATTCAAGCCTTTAAACAGCTGGCATCTCTTCCGCAGAAAAAACATTTAAGTCTTTTGGGTATTGCCCAGGAAGCAGGGTTTAATTCCAAGGCATCTTTTTATTCTGTGTTCAAGAAAAAAACCGGAATGACTCCATCCGAATATCTTGAAAATCAGTCCAAAGCCGCCTGAATCAGTCCAAACGGATTGGAATAGACCTTTAGACTTGGCTTGCCAGGCAACTTTTTGGTTGGATGCCGTTCATTCACCCAAATTAAATTTTGACCGACATGAAATTGAAATGGATTTTTGCCGCACTATTACTCACTAGTGTAACAACATTTGCACAAAATTATGAGATACGGCCCTGGATGCCGTTGGAGAACCGAATCGGGCTGGCACTGGGTATTGGCTCCGTTACCTATCTTGATAAAAATTCTTCCCCCCTTGTTTATCAAAGCAAACCTAAAAATCTAAGATTATTCTATAACCTGGAAAGCAATACGTTCCTTTTCTCCGTTGATTTTGATATGCGAGTGGGAAGCAACATACCTAAATATCATAAGGACAGGACGCTGTTCTTTCAGGAAGAAGATTACAAAGGGAATTCAGAAGACAAGAAGTTTCCGGCTGGAGGATCATTCCTGGCGGGAAGAATTTCTCTCGGTGCCTATTACAAAATTTCTTCCACACAGGAATCTACTTTTAAAGTGGCCGTGGGCGGTAGAATCATGAACGAATTATTTTATCCGCAAGGATGGAATACCGGAGGGATGTTTAATGCACTCAGTCTTAGTTCCGAAGCATTGACCCAGCATCGATTTGATAACCATCATCAGGTAACGGCCTCGTTGCGCATTCCACTGGTGGCACAACTTACTCGCTTGCCTTATGACAACACCGTGGCTGCCCCAGAAAAAAATCAGGTTAACGGATTCTTCCGTAACGCTAAGTGGGTGGGGCCTTCAAAGTTTCTTGCTCCCGCCATGACGTTAGGCTATAACTATCAGATTAATTCACACTGGGGTACAGGACTAAATTATGAGTTAGCGTGGTACAATATTCAAACGCCTCAGCCAATGAAAGCGATGAGTCAATCATTGCTTGCTAACCTGCATCATCAATTCTAAACAGCTAAAACACTTCACTATGAAAAATAGAAACTTAATATACTCTTTGGTATTCGCGTTTGTCGGCAGCACATTCATGATGGCTTCGTGCGAAGAAGAATTAATTGGCCCGGAAAAAGCCAATACACCTACGAACAATTTCGAACTATTCTGGAAAACTTTTGATGAGCATTACGGACTTTTTGAAGTTAAGAACATTGATTGGAAAGCTATTCATGATCAATTCAGATCAAAAATAAACGATCAGATTACGGATGAAGAACTTTATTCCGTCCTCAGCGATATGCTGGTTTTGCTGAACGACAATCATCTGAACCTCTATCCGACCAATGGTACACTTCCCGTTTTTCCTGGCGGAGTGTTGAGCTATCGCAACGGGAAATTGGAAATACTAAAAGTGCAGGATGACTATGATTTAGAAGTTGATAAAACATATACCTCCGGATACCAACAACTCACGGAAAACATCGGTTATGGCAAACTTCCTAATAACCTTGCCTACGTAAACATAAAAGGCACGGATGGATTGAAGCAAGTGGAAAATCAAATGGAAAAAATAATGGCCGACATTGCCGATACACAAGGAGTAGTTTTAGACATCCGTGGGTTTTATGGTGGTTACGATCCGGTTTCACAATATTTAGCAGGATGCTTTGCTTCTTCCAGAAAATTATACATGACCACGAGAAAGCGCAATGGTCCCGCCCATGGCGATTTCACTGAAATAATGGAATGGTATGTTACACCGAAAACTGCAAAGCCTTACACCAAGTCGGTGATCATGCTTACTTCGCGTTTCACTCAAAGTGCTGGAGAAACCTTTGCATTGGCAATGAAACAATTTGATCATATAATTACTTTGGGTGACACGACCGCAGGTAGTTTTTCAGACAATCCAAATTTTGAATTGTACAACAGCTGGATGTTTAGTGTGTCGGTGGGTGATTATCGTGCTCCGGATGGAATCAGTTATGAGGGTACAGGTTTGTTACCGGATAAGTATGCCAAAACGGCCAAGTCAGACTTGTTGAATGGCAAAGATATAGTGCTTGAAAAAGCGATACAGCTGCTCAACCAATAGCTTTAATCATGTGTTTTCTCTAAAGAAGTAGGGCTTTATCCCGATGTCAATTAACCGACTTCCGTTCCGGGGATCTGAAAAGCCGTAGTTCCTTGAACTACACGAAAATGCTCACCGGATGGATTAATACGTTGAAAAAAAATCAATTTTTTCTTCAACCCACTACTCCTATATTTATGCCCTAAGTTTTAAAAACATACCTCATGAAAATCATTTGCTGCCTTCTTTTATTCATTTCTACTTATTCACTTCAGGCACAAGATGCCGACTTGCCTGATGATTTTCTGTCTAAAGATTTCCATCTAGAAAGGAGGGAAAAACTCCGCGAAAGCCTTCCCGCAAATTCAGTGGCGGTTTTCTTTGCCAACCCAGTGCGCAATCGTGCCAATGATGTAGAGTATGTCTATCACCAAGACCCTGACTTCTACTACCTTACCGGCTATAAAGAACCTGAAGCGCTGCTATTTGTTTTTAAAGACCAGCAAACTGCCGCTAATGGAACTGCTTATAATGAAATTTTATTTGTGCAGCCACGCAATGCCATGCGCGAAATGTGGACTGGCCGCAGATTGGGTGAACAGGGCACCAAAGATATATTGGGCTTTCAGCAAACCTTTAACAACAGCGAATTCAAACGCTATAATGTAGACTTCTCAAAATTCAGTAAGATTCTCTTTTTTGATTTTCATAATGACGTACGGGATAATCCACGAGATTCTTCAGACTTATACGATTTGATTGCCCAGTTTAAGACGAAAGTTAAGTACCCTGAAAAAAAGGGGGTATCACTGGCTGTGGAACCGATTAAGAATAATCTGGACACGAAAGCCCTTGCTGGCCTGATGGCCAACCTGAGGGGCATAAAAACAAATGAAGAAATTGAAATGATAAGAAAGGCAGTTGCCATTTCATGCATGGGCCAGGTAGAGGTGATGAAAGCGATAAAGCCAGGCATGTCGGAAAGGGAAATACAAGGTATTCATGAGTTTGTGTTTAAGAAATACCAGGCAGAAGATCTTGGCTATCCATCTATCGTAGGGGCCGGACACAATGGATGCATTTTGCATTATATCGATAACTACAAACCCAACGTAACATCCAAAGAATTGATTCTGATGGACCTTGGTGCCGAATTACATGGTTACTCCGCTGACATCACACGAACCATTCCGGTAAACGGAAAATTTTCACCTGAACAAAAGGCGATTTATGAGCTGGTATTAAAAGCACAAGAAGAAGCGATGAAGATAACTAAACCAGGAATTCCCCTTAGACTGACAACCGACACATGCCGAGCAGTAATAAATCGTGGATTAGTGGAATTGGGAATTATAAAACCAAACGAAAAACATCTTTACTTCCCTCATGGTGTAAGTCATCATATCGGATTAGATGTCCATGACAGGGGTGGCGCTATCATGGAAGAGGGTAATACCATTACCATAGAGCCAGGAATTTATATTCCAGATAATGCAGCCTGCGATAAGAAATGGTGGGGCATTGCCGTCCGTATTGAAGACGACTTTTTGATCACCAAAGACGGCTATGAGCACCTTTCAAAAATGGGACCCCGAACAGTTAAAGAAATCGAAGACATGATGAAGGAGCCTTCCGTATTTGATAATTTTAGTCTTCCTGACCTTGACAAGGTAAATTCAAAATCCAAGACGGGTAATTAACATGAATTCTATTTCAACAGCATCAGGCACTTTATCAATTCCTGCTAACATGCAATGATGAGTTTTTGAGTTAATCACTCTGATTCTATATTATTGGACATGATCACTAAAGCGGTTATAGAAGATGCTCCCGAACTAGATCGGCTCGTGAATGCTGCCTATCGGGGAACTTCATCTCGTCAAGGCTGGACTACAGAGGCAGATTTGCTGGATGGAACCCGTACGGATGCCAATGCCATTGCCGAGATGATAGAAGCGCCTGACACAACGCTCTTAAAATATGTCGAAAAAAATATAATTCTCGGCTGTGTGGAATTACGTATTCATAACGAGAAACTTTATTTGGGTATGCTCACCGTGTTGCCTAATCAGCAGGGAAATGGAATTGGAAAAAAGTTATTGAATGCCGCTGAAGAAGTAGCCAAAAAACAAAATTGCACTTCAATTTTTATGACAGTAATTTCCGTACGGAAAGAACTTATCGATTGGTATATCCGCCATGGCTTTCATCTTACCGGAGAACGCAAACCTTTTGCTTTTAATGATCCTCGTTTTGGTCAGCCTAAAATGAAGCTCGAGTTTGTCGTGCTGGAGAAAATGGTATGAGCTGTGACGATTGATCAGATCAATTATAACCAATAGTTTTTGCGTTATTGATTTATTAGCTTCGTCATATCAATGTAACGCATGCTTAAAGTAATTGCTTTTGATGCCGATGATACGCTTTGGCATAATGAATCTTACTTTCAGGAAACTGAAAAGAAGTTTAGTATTCTTTTAGAAAACTATCTTCCCCAGCATACGGTTACCCGTGAGCTACTTCAAACTGAGATAAAAAATATTGAATTGTATGGATATGGCATCAAGGCCTTTATGCTTTCGATGATTGAAACGGCCATACGCATCACCGATAAATCAATTCCCAATGAAGCCATCGAAAAAATTATTGAATATGGGCAGGAGTTGCTCAACAAACCCATCGATCTGATGGATGGTGTTGAAGATGTGCTTCAGCAGCTAAAGGGTAAATATCGATTGGTGATGGCAACCAAAGGCGATCTGCTCGACCAGGAACGTAAACTTAAAAAATCGGGGTTAGATCACTACTTCCATCATATCGAAATCATGTCAGAAAAAAAAGAAGATGATTTCAGAAAACTAATCAAGCACCTTGATATACCGCCCGAGGATTTTGCCATGATTGGTAATTCATTAAAATCAGATATTCTTCCGGTGCTAAACTTAGGCGGATATGGATTTCATATCCCCTATCATGTAACCTGGGCGCATGAACGAGTGGAGACGCAAATTGAAAATGAAAGGTTCAAAGTGCTCAACTCCATCCATGAATTGCTCAGCCACTTATAAGTTAAACTACTTTTTTCCTGATCATCTTGGCATAGGTTCGGCTAACCGGAAAAGTTTTACTGTTTTGCATTTTCACAATCATGCCTCCGTTAAAGTGCCGTTCAATCTCTTTTAAAAAATTAAGGTTAATGATGGTAGATCGATGTACCCGGATAAATTTATCAGGGCTCATTAATTCTTCTAGCTTACCAATACCGGACGAACTTACAAACTGATCATTCTTAGTGGATATCACGGTATAGTCTCCGGAAGCTTCCAGGTACATAATCTCCTCGACGGGAAGATTAAAAAGTTTCTCTGACTTTTGAACAAAAATGTGCGAATCATAAGAAGAGCGTACCGGAGGTATATGCATACCTGAAAGAAGGTCTTCAATGTTACCCTCCTCCATTTTCCTTCTTTGCAATGCCCGGTCTACCGCCAGCTTAAACCGATCTAAATCCAGTGGTTTTAGCAAATAATCAACTGCATTTTTTTCAAATGCTTTTATCGCATATTGATCGTATGCAGTGGTGAAAATTACATAAGGTTCGTGGATGATTTCATCCAGTACATCGAAGCCGGTCATCCCCGGCATCTGAACATCCAGGAAAATTAAATCCGGTTTCAGGTTATCAATTTGCTCCACCGCCTCTGTTCCTTTGGCACATTCTCCTAAAATTTCAATCTGCGGAAATGCGGCAATGTATTCGCGAAGCAGTTCGCGAGCCAATTTTTCGTCATCAATAATAAGGCAGGTTGTATCCATTTTGTTAAATTTATTTGTCAATAATTGTAAAGATCAGTCTGTATTAATCTATGAGTCCATTCAACGGCTGGGCTTCTCATAGTATTTGTTTTTCGAAGAGTTTACTACTCGTGGATTCTTTCTCTTTTACG
>JAHEMS010000020.1 GCA_024643595.1 Bacteroidota bacterium | reverse complement strand
CTTTGATTTGTTTACTTTTTCGCTCAAGTATGGTTCATTTTTAGAATTTCTAGATAAGGGGAAGGTATTCATAAGCGATCAAGCAGCCCTGAAATATTATAATCGTGAAGACGTGGTTGGGCAACCACTTACACAAATTGTTTTAGGAAAAGATGGTGTCCGTAGGCCAAAAGAATATATCATAGGCGGTGTCTTTAAACAGTTGCCGCCCAACTCTAGTTTCCAATTTGACGTCATTACTATTTTTGACAATTTTTGGGATATCAATTTGGATGAAAACCAGAGTGAAACCAGCTGGAAGCAATGGACTACCTTATTCTTGCAAATCGAAGATCCGGCAGCAGTAGCATCAGTAACAAAGCAATTGCAAAATTTTATTGAACCTCAAAATCTGGCACGGGAGGATTTTAAAATAACCTCATACTATCTTGAAAACTTTGATGGGATGATGAAGCGAAACCGGTTGAATCCTCGTGTTAATAATGATTGGACAGAAGGCGGCATCCCGAACGAGGCAATTACTGTTCCTGCGATTATGGCGGGTATGTTGCTTTTGCTGGCGTGTTTTAATTTCACCAATACATCCATAGCAATATCCAGTCGTAGGTTGAAAGAAATTGGGATTCGCAAAGTGATGGGAAGCATGAGAACTCAATTAGTGACCCAATTTATGGCTGAGAATTTAATCCTTTGTTTATTGGGATTACTGGTGGGGTTATTGATTGCTGAATGGTTGGTGCCAGCTTATGATTCACTTTGGCCATGGTTGGTATTGAAATTAAATTACTCAGAGAATATTGGATTTTTATTTTTCTTAATTGGGCTGCTGTTGCTTACTGCGCTGATAGCAGGTGGATACCCTTCTTTTTATGTCACTTCTTTTGAACCTGTCAGCATATTAAAAGGTAGGGCTAAATTTGGTGGTACCAATTGGTTCACGCGTATATTGCTTGGTGGTCAGTTTGTAATCTCTTTACTTTCGATTATAATGGGGGTCGCCTTTTACCAAAATGGCGAATACCAGAAAAATTATGATCTTGGCTTTGCCAAGCATGGGGCCATATCTGTATGGGTAAATAATGAGGGAGGGTTTAACACTTATCGGGATGCGCTGAGCTCCAATAAGGATATTGAAATCATAGCTGGAACGAGGCACCACATTGCGAGTTCTTGGTACAATGATCCAATCAAATATGAGTCTGTCGAGCGGGAAGTTGATATTTTCGATATCGGAGATAATTATTTTGAGGCTATGGATATGAAATTAATAGCCGGAAGAAATTTTATAAAAGATTCTGAAACGGATAGAAAGGAGTCGGTACTGGTCTCAGAGGAACTTGTAAAGCGATTTGAATGGAAGGATAATCCTATCGGAAAGCGATTAGTGTGGATGGATTCTGTTCAACTCTATGTAGTGGGTGTGGTAAAAAATGTGTATGCCCGTGCCTTATGGCAACCTATTGAACCGTTGGTGATTCGTTACACCTCTCCCGAAAAATATCAACTACTTGTCATTAAAACTGATCCGAAGAAGATTAGTGCGGTTAATGAGTTTATGGAGAAGAAGTGGAAAGAGGTTTTCCCAAATACGGTTTACAATGGTAGGATGATTGATCAGCAACTTCAGGAAACAAATGACATAAATAATAATATTGTAACAATGTTTGGTTTCCTTGGTTTTTTTGCTGTGTTAATGACTGGTATTGGAATGTATACATTAGTGTCTCTTAATATTGTTAAGAAGATGAAGGAAATTGGAGTTAGAAAAGTGTTGGGAGCATCTTTGTTAAATATTGCAGGAGTAATTAATCTTGAATTCGCGATTAATCTTGGCTTCGCAACAATCATTGGTGGAGGTTTGGGATATCTTATGGCGGACTCCTTGATGGATTCTATTTGGGAATATTATTTAAAACTTGGAGTGATTACCCTATCATTGTCTATGATTGCATTATTGCTGGTGGCTATAGCCTCTGTAGGCTACAAAACAATTAGTACCGCCTCTTTAAATCCAACTAAGACATTGCGAGATGAATAGCGTTTAAAATATTTATTCGTTCTGTAACTTTTAATTGTTTTTTAGCGTCTAAGACCTGCCTGCCTAAACTAATATTTGAATGCCTTTCCGAGGTGGTAATGTTAGTTATATATCATAAATATTATATATCATGTTTAAAAACTACTATAAAGTTGCTATTCGCAACATCCTGAAGTACAAGTTATTTTCAGCCATCAATATCTTAGGAATGACAATCGGCATTACTTCCTGCCTGATGATCATTCTATATATTACGAATGAACTTAGCTATGATAATTTCCATCCTGATGCAGAGCACATATTCCAGGTTGGTTTAAATGGTAAGCTTGGTGGACAGGATATTCGCGTTGCTAATACTTGTCCACCTATGGCTGCTGCATTGATGGCTGATATTCCTGAGGTGGTTGATGCTACCCGTATTACACACATGTTCGGTCAACCGGTAGTAAGAAATGGTGAAAAGATATTTGTTGAAGAAAAAATATTTTATGCGGATTCTAATTTTTTTCAATTCTTTGGATATAAAATTAAGGAAGGGGATATAAAAACTGTTTTAAAAGAGCCCAATACAGTTGTGCTAAATGAACAAATGGCACATAAATATTTCGGTGATGAAAATCCAATAGGAAAATTATTGGTCATCGGAGATGAAAACGAAACATTCAAAGTGACTGGCCTTGCCGAAAATTCCCCAGGTAACTCTCATTTTAGCTTTCATATACTAATATCCGCTATCTCCAGTGATAGGCTTAAGGGGGATATATGGCTTAATAATTTTATGTTTACCTATTTTAAAATCCAGCCTAATACCTCGGTGAGTCAGGTTGAAGCAAAGTTTATTCCATTAGTTGAAAAATATATTGGACCTGAGATGGAAAAATTTATGGGCACTACACTCAAGCAAATGCAGGAGTCCGGAGGAGCCTATGGATATTACGCAACTAATTTAAGGGACATACATTTACACTCAACTTCGCAAGGTGACATCGAACCTGGTGGAAGTATGATGTATGTATATTTCTTCGGTGGTATTGGGTTGTTTATTATTGTAATAGCTTGTATCAATTTCATGAATTTATCCACTGCTAGATCTACCGGCAGGGCAAAAGAGGTTGGTCTTAGAAAGGCGTTGGGATCTTTACGTGGGCAGATGATCTACCAATTTATGACTGAGTCAGTTCTATACAGCACATTGGCGGTATTACTTGCGCTGGTTGCATGTTACTATTTATTACCATCTTTTAATATGTTATCCGGTAAGGAATTAGGAATGGAAATTTTTACAACACCTTTGTTTATTGGTGGGATTTTAGTCCTCGTGATTTTTATTGGGTTGGTTTCAGGAAGTTATCCAGCGTTCTATCTCACTTCATTTAGTGCTGTTGAAGTACTAAAAGGAAAAGTAAGAGCCGGTGCCAAAAGTAAAGGGATTAGAAGTTTTTTAGTTGTATTTCAGTTTGGCCTTTCCATTTTCTTAATCATTTTCACAGTGGTGGTTTTTCAGCAGATTCAATACTTGCAGAAAAAGAATTTAGGAATTGATAAAAATAATGTTTTGATTTTGGATAATGCGGCCAGGCTAGGTACAAATAAGGAAGCTTTCCGAAATGGCCTTGCAGCACTAACCGGTATTGCAAAAGTAAGTTATACGAATAACACATTTCCTGGTGTTAATAACACGACGGTATTTAAGACGGCTGGATCAGAGCAGGATCATATCATGGGCGTTTACTATGCTGATTATGCACACCAGGATGTGCTTCGGTTTGAGTTGAAAGATGGGCGTTATTTTTCGAAAGATTTTGCGTCTGACTCACTTGCAATATTGTTAAACGAAGCGGCTGCCAAAGAATTTGGTTTCGAAAATCCAGTAGGAGAAGAAGTGCTTTATAATGGAAATGGTCAGTCTTTTAAAAAGTATAAGGTAATTGGAGTAATTAAGAATTTCAATTTCGAATCTTATAAGGATCAAGTTCGGCCACTATCTATTTTGTTAACACAAAATGCCGATAATCTGCTTGTTCGATATGAAAGTGATGCGTCAACTTTAATACCCAAGGTAGAAACACTATGGAAGCAATATGCACCCAACGAGCCATTTGAATATACTTTTTTAGATGAAAACTTTGATCGCTTATTTCGCGCTGAACAACGTATGGGTAAACTGTTTAGTATTTTTTCTGGGTTAGCGATATTCATTGCTTGTCTTGGATTATTTGCACTGGCAGCATTTACAACGGAACAAAGAACTAAAGAGATTGGAGTACGTAAATCCATGGGTGCCTCAGTACTTAACTTGTCAATTTTGTTGTCGAAGGAATTTACCAGATTGGTCGTGATCGCGTTTATACCGGCTGCAATTTTGGCCTGGTATATTTCAGACACGTGGTTGAATGGTTTTGCTTATCGGGTTGAGATTAATCCTTTGGTATTTATTGTAAGTGGAATGGTCGCGATTGTAATAGCATGGCTTACCGTAAGTTTTCAATCTATTAAAGCCGCTATGGCTAATCCGGTTAATTCGTTGCGTTACGAATAGAGTTATATTACCATTAGTCACAATCTCATAGGATTGGAGTAATGGTAATTATTAATTCAGCTTTCTCTTAGCTAATTTACTTACTCAAAGTATGCTAATGAGAAAGCTTTTTTTAATGTCTGTGAATGTGTTGATATGTTTCAACGTTTTAGTTGCGCAAACTTACAATCCTGATCTTTTTTCAAAATTGAACTTTCGTAACATCGGTCCTGATGGCAACCGCATGATCGCCGTAGCGGGTGAACCAGGAAATCCAAATGTATCTTATTCGGGGGCAGCATCGGGTGGATTGTGGAAAACGGATGATGCGGGAATTACCTGGAAATCTGTATTTGATGATACCGAAGATTCGGCTATAGGCGCAATTGGAATTTCACCTTCAGCCTCAAAACAAGTTTGGGTAGGCACCGGCGAAACATTTCTGATTAGGCCTGCACATGCAGTAGGGAATGGGGTATATAAATCAAGTGATGCCGGAAAGACATGGAAAAGAATGGGCCTTGAAAAAACGTATCGTATTAGCCGCGTGATTGTTCACCCGAATGATACAAATACGGTTTATGTAGCCTCATTAGGACATACTCACGGGCCTCAGCAAGAGCGAGGTGTTTACAAAACTACCAATGGAGGTAAAACCTGGGACCGTGTTTTTTTTGTAAATGAAAATACAGGATGCTCAGATCTCAGCATCGACCCAAAAAACCCTGAAATTCTTTACGCAGCAATGTGGCAGGTTGATATCCGTACATGGAATTTGCAAAGTGGTGGAGTAGGAAGTGGTATTTATAGGACAAAAGATGGTGGCAAAACCTGGGAGCCTTTACGTAATGGATTAGAATCTGGGCCTAATCATCCCGTTGGAAAAACGTCAGTAGACGTAGCATACACCAACCCAAACAGAGTTTATGCATTGGTGGAGGATTCAGAGCCAAGACTGTATCGCTCTGATGATGGCGGTGATAGCTGGATGCTGATGCAGAAAAATCATTCGATGGGACAGCGGGCAGGTTATTACACTCGACTTAGAGTTTCTACAGCTAATGAAAATGAAGTTTACACCATCTGTGTAGGTATTATGAAATCGGTAGATGGGGGTAAATCGTTTTTAAAAGATTACAAACAGTGGGCGCCAGGAGGCGATAATCACGATATGTGGTTTGATCCAAAAGATAGTAATCGGATTCTTTGTGCCCATGATGGATGTTTGAACATGACCTATAATGGTGGTAAAACCTGGCGCAATATTAATTTGCCAATCGCGCAAATGTACCATGTAGCAGTAGATGATCGTGTACCTTACTGGGTTTATGGAAACCGGCAAGACGCCTGGTCATATCGAGGACCGAGTCGTTATTTGGGTGGAGGGGGAATTCCGCTTGGAGCATGGCATGGTGTAGGAGGTTGCGAAAGCGGTTTTGCACAACCAGATCCATTCGATAATAATATCGTATGGTCTGGATGTTATGATGGCGGATTAGATGTTTTTGATCTCACCACCATGCATGCGCGCGACGTACGTGTTTGGCCACAAACCCAAATTGGTGGTGCACCTACCGATGCAAAGTATCGCTGGCATTGGAATTTCCCAATGGTGCTTTCCAAGCATGTTAAAGGGAGAGTTTGGGTTGGAAGCCAGTACGTTCATGAAACCAATAATGGTGGCCAAGGTTGGCAAGTGATCAGTTCTGATTTGACGACGAACGATAAAATGCACCAAAGGAATTCTGGGGGTATGGCCAGTGATAACTTAATGACGTGGGATGGATGTACTCTTTTTTCTATGGCGGAATCGCCGGTTAAAGAAGGTGTGTTGTGGACGGGCAGTAACGATGGGCAGGTTCATGTTACTCAAGATGGAGGCAATACCTGGACCAACGTTTCTCCTAACATACCAGGATTACCTAAATGGGCAACCATTCGACATATGGATGCTTCTTACTTTGAAGCCGGCACTTGTTACATGGCAGTTGATGCCCACTATGTTGGAGATTTTGGCACCTATGTCTATAAAACTGCTGATTATGGAAAGACCTGGAAACGATTGGAAATAAACTTGGAAGCCAATAATTCCAATTTTGTCAATCAGATAAAGGAAGATCCTGATAAGCAAGGACTGCTGTGGTTAGGTACGGAAAAATCACTTTATTTTTCTCCTGATGATGGGGCGAATTGGATTCATTTGAAAAACAATTTACCCCCTGTCCCGATTTTTGGAATTGAAATTCAACGAAATTTCAAGGACCTCGTAGTTGCTACGTACGGAAGAGGAATTTATATACTTGATGACCTAACCCCTATCCGCGAATTTAGTGAGCAAGTTCAACAATCAGAAGCCTATTTGTTTTCTGTGCGCAAGGCGTATAGGTTTCAGGATATAAATGGAATTAAAACGGTTAATAGTTATGTGACTGGTACAAACCCGCCAGATGGAGCAGATATCAACTATTATCTGAAATCAAAATCTAGCGACTCCGTTGAGCTAGTCGTTCTTAACGCAAAGAATGAGGTTATAAGAAAGATGGATGGCACCAATCAACCGGGTATAAATCGTGTTTGGTGGAACTTGCGGTTACAGCCATATGATATGCCTAAACTTCGCACTAAACCAAGAGGAAAAGAATGGGTTGAATTAAATGATAAGGGTGAACGTAACATGTTTATTTTCGATCTTGACATTGGGCCGGGTCAAAATCCACCGATGGTACCTCCCGGCATTTATACGATTGTATTGAAAGTAAATAAAAAGGAATACCGCCAGCCGATTACCATAATAAAAGATCCAAACACGAAAGGAACAGCGACTGAAATTTTAAAGCAATATAGTTTTGGTCTTAAACTTTTCCATTCTATTAATATGACACTTCAACTGATTGATGAAATGGAATTCATGCGCGCCAACCTATTAGTAAAAAAAAATGATAAGAAAGCAATGCTATTGGAAGACAAGGTTTATCAATTGGAAGCTACACTACATGATATCAATCAGACCGGTGCCCGAATGGATATTTTCAGAAATCCTCCACAGGTATTGGAGCGATTGTTGGCCATGGCCAAGGAAAGCCAAGTTTCCAGTGCAGATGCACCACCTACAGATCAGCAAATGGAGGTGTACGGGCAAGTTTCGGCCAGGCTGGCTGAGGTGCAAAGTCAGTTTGAGTTAATTAAAAAATCGGCTGAAATAAAGCGTATTGAAGGAAAATGATATTTCCATATTAAGTTTTTATAAGTCTTTGGAGATGCAGGATTAACCGTATAATTTACGAGTCGATCTAATATTTAAGTCTATGGAAAAATTAGTCTCAAATCGTAAAAAGGAAATTCGAGCTCAAGTAGTTGACTCCCTTCATACGGCAGTTCAGACGCTGGGCATAACAAAACCAAAGAGGAAGCTGGAGAGGATGATCATCAAATCAGCGAGGCGAATTGCCGAATTGGTAGCCGAACAAATAAAAAAGGATTCAAAAAAAATTAAAGAGGAGAAAATAAAGAATGAAAAGTCTCCTAAGGTGGTGAAATCTAAAAAGGTGAAAAAGTTAAAAGAACCTGATTTAGAAATTGCCTAAACTTGAGTGTGCATTTTCTTTTGTAGCAATTCAAAAATCGAAACGTTCATCAACAGAAGAAGCATACCATAAAAGGTGTCTTCAATTGGAATTGTCCCTATGCGTATTCCTAAATTTTCAGCATTATTATACCACACCACCTGATCTTCAATTATTGTTCCTGTTAGGATTCCGTTGACAATAAAAAAAGGCACCAAAATAAACAGAAACGCAAAGTAGAATTTACCGAGGTATTCACTTTTCCAAAGCCAACGGTGTAGATTGAGGAAAATGGAGGAAAGGATAAAGGTTACTGAAGTGTACCAATGATTGAAAAAAATTACACCCATCAGGAAGAGAATACCAGCAAGTATATCAGTTATAAGATCCTGTTGTGATCGGCTCATTCGCCATCTAATCAGATAATTTACGGCCTCGTAAGTGAATAGGCATGCATAGGGGATACAAATGAAGAAAAATATTTCTTCGATCGGTAGTGAAAAAAGATAAATGCCAGTTAAATAACGAGGATTGAAACCCCAAACGCCCATTTGTGTGAACCACTCATCCCATACAATAAAAAATACTGCAGGAAGAAGAATGGCAATCCATACGTATCTCCATTTTTTTGAAAAATTATGCTTGGGATAGAAACTAAAGATGAATGGAAATAGAATAGAGAAAAAATCAATGGCAAGATAAAGATGCTTCTGCTCCAAACTATTTTCTTTTTTCTTACTTTTTAAATAGTACTCTTTTTCTATTGTGTTTCCTGCCTTTTCACTTTATGAGTGAATTTTTTAGGTTCATATTTTTTAGGAGCATACAGAAATCCAAAGGCCTCGCACCCTTTTTTTGTGTGCTTGGCGTGATGGATGTAATGCGCGTGAATCATTCGTTGTAAATATTTACTCTTTTTCTCAGGACGCCACTTCATGCGTTGATGTACAATGATATCGTGAAATACCAGGTAGAATAGCCCATAGCAAAATATTCCAAACCCGACAGCCAGCATATACGGATTATAATTTACCAGACTGAAATAATAAAATATACCAATGGAGGGGATGCTGAAGACGACAGCGAACCAATCATTTTTTTCGAGGGTATGATCATGCACTGTATGATGGGATTTGTGCCAAACCCATAAAATGCCATGCATTATATATTTATGGGTAAACCAAGCTACAAACTCCCAAAATAGAAATGTTCCAATTGAGATCATGGAGCAAAACAAAATCAATTTCAAGTCCATTCCTATTACGAATTAGCTACCTTAAAAAACTTCTCCAATACCTTGTAGCGGTGCTCAAAAATACGATTTACTTCATGGCCAACAAAAATGAAATGGGCAAGTCTGCCGAGAAGGCCAAGGGGCAAAGCATAGTTTACTTCATCAGTCATTTCTACGCCTCCTTGAACTTCTTTAAAATGATGTTGATGATGCCAAAGTGCATAAGGTCCGAAACGTTGTTCGTCTATAAAATAATATGATTCCTTCACCTGTGTTATTTCCGTCACCCAATGTACTCTTATACCAGGCATAATGCGTATATGATATCGTATAATCTGCCCGGCGTACGCTTTGTTATTTCCTGATATATATAAAATTTTGAAGCCCATTTGTTGAGGCGTAATTTTTGATAGATTTTCAGGGGTAGAAAAAAATTCCCAGGCCTGCTCGAGGGTGATCGGAAGAGTCTGTTTTTTTGTTAGGTTATAAATTTTCATTTGCTATTCAAACACTAGAGGCGGAGAAGAGTTCTGGATTGAAGAAAAATAGTTTGAAATTAGAGGGGTATCAAAAAATCGTTTTATATATGAGCTAAAATTCTCATTTTAGAGACTATTCTAATATTTTATGAGGTTAGTTGTTGGATTTTCCCTGATCTGGTTTGTGTTCTCTGGCATATTATTATCAAGTTGTCAGCGGAATAATTCCATTTCACTGAGTCAGGATTCAGTTGATTATAATATTCATATCCGTCCGATTTTATCTGATCGTTGTTTTAAATGCCATGGTCCTGATGCCAACATGCGCAAGGCAAATCTTCGGCTGGATACTCGGGAAGGGGCAATGGCCGCATTGAAGGACAATCCCAATGCGCACGTTATAGTGCCGGGCGATGCGGATCAATCGGAAGTATTTAGAAGGGTTTCTTCCAATGACACTTCGGAGGTAATGCCTCCGCCTAAATCAAATTTATCGTTAACGAAAAGTGAGATTACATTAATTCGGAAGTGGATAGAGCAAGGGGCGAAGTATAAACCGCATTGGGCCTTTATTCCACCGATTCAATCAGATTTTCCAGCCATTAAAAGAAGCGAATGGATCTCGAATGAAATTGATTATTTTATTTTAGAACGATTAGAAGCATCTGGATTACATCCAAACGAGCCGGCAGATCGTGAACGGTTATTGAAAAGGGCGAGTCTTGATATAACCGGATTGCCTCCTTCATTGGAAATGCAGAAGCGTTTTTTGGAGGATAAATCGGATGCAGCATATGGAAACATAATTGATGAATTATTAGCACAACCACAATTTGGAGAGCGGATGGCTGTTTATTGGATGGATGTCGCACGTTATGCTGATTCACATGGCTATCAGGATGACGGATTGCGCACCATGTGGCCGTGGCGTGATTGGGTAATTTATGCGTTCAATAAGAATTATGCTTACGATCAGTTTGTAACCTGGCAATTAGCCGGTGATCTATTGCCTAACCCAACCTGAGAGCAAATTTTGGCGACTGGCTTTAACCGCAATCATAAGATTACACAGGAAGGTGGTATCATTGATGAGGAATATCGAGTAGAGTATGTTAGTGATAGGACTAATACCTTTGGCAAGGCATTTCTTGCACTTACCTTTGAGTGTGCGCATTGTCATGATCATAAGTATGATCCCATTTCACAAAAAGACTATTATCGAACGTTCGCTTTCTTCAATCGGGTTCCTGAAAAGGGGTTAGTGGGCGATATATCCCTCGCTTCACTGGCTGATCCACCAAGAATAAAAATCACCAGCCAGGAGATTAATGATATTCTGACTTTCATAAATAAAAAAGACACCACACCAGTGGAGGTCATGGTCATGAAAGACTCAACCTGGAAGCGTCCCACTTATGTGCTTACACGAGGGGTTTATGATGCGCATGGAGAAGTGGTGGATATCGGATTGCCTTCTGAAATTTTACTATTTGATTCAACAGTATATGGCAATAACAGATTGGGGTTAGCGAAATGGTTATTCGATAAAAATAATCCATTAACAGCGCGTGTTTTTGTCAACCGAATGTGGCAGGAATTTTTTGGAAGAGGATTAGTAAAAACCAGTGGCGATTTTGGAATGCAAGGAGAGATGCCTTCACACCCTCAGCTTCTTGATTGGTTGGCCGTTGATTTCAGAGAACATGGGTGGGATATAAAACGCCTGATCAAGCAAATCGTGACGTCATCAACGTACAAGCAATCCTCAGTGGCAAGCGAGCAAAAACGAGCGACTGATCCGGATAATATTTTGCTCGCCCGCGGGCCCCGTACCCGTTTGACCGCTGAAGGTGTTAGAGATCTTGCATTGGCGAGCAGTGGGTTGTTAGTAACAGAGGTTGGCGGACCAAGTGTGAAGGTTTATCAACCGAAGGGAATTTGGGAATCGTCGACTTCTGGTCGAGGCGTACTTGCCCGATATGTACAAGATCATGGTGAAAATTTGTACCGAAGAGGACTCTATTCATTTATTAAGCGTACCGTACCTCCTCCTGGGATGTTGGTCTTTGATGGGAGTAATCGAGATCAGTGCGAAGTGAATCGGATGCGTACCAACACGCCTCTTCAGGCTTTGGTATTATTAAATGAACCATTAATGTTGGAGGCCTCCCGGGTTTTTGCAGAGCGGTTGATGGTAGAGCAATCCACGCCTGAAGAGAAAGTAAGGAAAGCCTTTCAATCCATATTATGCCGGCAGCCTAAAAAAGAGGAGTTAGCATTACTTCTTACTTACTATGAAGAGGAGAAGGTAGGATTCAATCAATCACCTGTAAAAGCGAAAAAATACATTGAAGCTGGAGAATATCAGCATGAGAAAATTAACGATGTGATTTCACTGGCTGCATTAATGCAGGTTGTGCAGACCATCTACAACATGGACGAAGCAATTACCAAAACATAACTACCTATTTTTAATGAGTAAAGAATTTATTGATCATCGTTTTCATATTACCCGCAGACACTTTTTAGGTAAGGTGAGCCTGGGGTTAGGCTCAGTGGCTTTAGGGTCTTTATTGATACCGGATTTGTTTTCTAACTCAGATGAGCCTTTGCAGACTTTAGGACTGCCTCATTTTGCACCTAAAGCGAAACGTATCATTTACCTTTTTCAAAACGGTGCGCCATCTCAGCTTGAAAGCTTTGATTATAAGCCCATGCTCAACAAAATGACTGGCGAAGAATTACCCGCTTCGGTACGTATGGGTCAGCGATTGACTGGCATGACTTCAGGACAAGCTAAGTTTCCGTTGGTTGGGTCTCATTTCAAATTCAATCAGTATGGTAAGTCGGGGGCTTGGGTGAGTGAGATTTTTCCAAACATTGCCAAAGTGGTGGATGATATTTGTTTCATTAAGTCGATGCATACGGAAGCGATCAACCATGATCCAGCGCTTACCTTTATGCAAACAGGAGCGCAGCAGGGCAATCGACCTAGTATGGGAGCGTGGATGAGTTATGGGTTGGGGAGTGAGAATAAAAACCTTCCCGCGTATTGTGTTCTTCTATCCCGGGGTCGTGGCAATGGCCAGGGTGTATATTCAAAATTGTGGACCAATGGATTTCTTGACAGTGTACATCAAGGTGTGCAGTTCAGTAGCAGTGAAGAGCGGGTTTTATATCTGAAAGATCCGGAAGGACGCGATCGGGCTGATCGCAGAAAGATGCTCGACAACCTGGCACAGTTAAATGATATGAATTATAAGGAGTTTGGTGATCCTGAAATTCAAACTCGAGTCCAGCAATATGAGATGGCTTTTCGGATGCAAACAGCGGTGCCCGAGCTTACCGATCTCTCTAAAGAACCGGACAACATTATCAAGATGTATGGCGCTGATTGCCTGGTGCCAGGCACGTATGCAGCAAACTGTTTACTGGCACGGAAACTTTCTGAAGCAGGTGTTCGCTTTGTTCAGCTGTATCATCAGGGATGGGACCAGCATGGCAATATGACTGGTGAGATGCCTTTGCAGGCGCAAGATGTTGATCGGGCAACAGCCGCATTGATTATGGATTTGAAACAGCGTGGCTTGCTGGATGAAACGTTGGTGATTTGGGGAGGAGAATTTGGTCGAACCAATTATTGTCAAGGAAAGTTCTCAGCAGAAAATTATGGCAGAGATCATCATCCGCGTGCCTACACGATTTGGATGGCTGGTGGGGGCGTTAAGCCCGGAATTACGTATGGAGAATCTGATGAGTTTGGATATAATATCATACGCGACCCGGTTCATGTAAATGATTTTCATGCCACCATACTTCATTTGATGGGTCTTAATCATGAGCAACTTACTTACAAACACCTGGGAAGGCGATATCGGCTTACCGATGTAGCAGGCAAATTGGTGCCCGGAATTTTAGCATAACCTGATATGCAGCGAGCCATACGTTTTTTTATTAATGTGATCTTCTTTATTCAGGTCCTTCTCATTTTTCTATTATTTTTTGAAAATAGAATCCAATTACCGGTGTGGCTTCAGGTGGCAGGTCGGATGCACCCGATGGTATTGCATCTTCCCATAGGAATTTTGATAGGACTTTTCGTATTCCTGATTTTCAGGAACATGTTTACCAGAAAACAATTCAGGAAAGTCATACTGTTATGTCTCGTGATGTCGTCAATATCAGCATCTATCACTGCATTATTTGGTTTTTTTCTTTCGATCAGTGGTGACTATGGCACTTCGTCAATACAGCAACATAAATTCAGTGGAGTTGCCTTGAGCGTAATTTCTTTTTTTCTACTAGTCTGGTACAGTAATGTAAAGAAAGGTGAGATTGTTTTTTATAGTTCAATGCTATTTACCATTCTGTTATTGTTTTTGGCAGGTCATACCGGATCCGTTTTAACGCATGGTGAAAATTTTATTTTTGAACCGGTTTCCAGCAAAGGCCATGAAAACCTTACGGTAGAAAATGCTTCTTTATATCAGTTGGCTGTCATGCCTGTATTGGAAAGAAAGTGCTTCTCTTGTCATAATGAATCTAAAGCCAAAGGAAAATTAATTATGACCACTGTAGAGAAATTTAAGCTAGGTGGTGAAAATGGAAAGGAGTGGATTGAAGGTAATCCTGATTCCAGCCGCATGATCCAAAATATCTACCTGCCGCTGAAAGACGATGAACACATGCCTCCAGATGGGAAACCACAATTAGCACCGCATGAAATTTCATTACTTGAAGCCTGGATTAAGTCAGGCGCGGATTTTGAAAAGAAGTTATTTGAATTTGATGAAACCGATACGTTACGATTGTTGGCTACGTCTATTATTAATTCCGTAGTTAAGGACCCCAAAGACGATGCTTATCCATTCAAGCCAGCTTCTGCTGATTTAATCAAAAGGATAAATACGCCATTTAGAACAGTTTTTCCCTTATACATCAATAGCCCTGCACTGCAGGCTGATTTTTTTGTTAAAGAAGCCTTCAAAATCAATTCGTTGGAGGAGCTTAAAGAGATCAAGGATCAACTGGTTATTCTAAATCTTTCCAAGATGCCGATAACTGATGGGGATATAAAGGTGATTAGTCAGTTCAGTAATCTTGAACAACTTAATTTGAATTTTACATCCATTAAGGGGGAAGGAATAAGTGCGTTAAAATCATTACCGAATCTGGAGTCACTATCCTTATCCGGCACATCAATTGGTAAAGATAAATTGAATGAAGTCCTTTCGCTTCCTGCCCTTTCGGAAGTATTTATATGGAATACACCTATCAACGAGTCGGAGGTACTGGAATTACAGCAAGCTTACCCGAAAATTGAATTTATACATACCCTATTTAAAGACACGAGTACGCTGGCTTTAAGCAAGCCAATTTTAGTAAATGAAGGCATCATAAAAATCGGAGATCTTCTTCAATTGAAACACACAATGCCAGGTGTAGTTATTAGATATTCAATCGATGGATCCATTCCTGATAGCGTATCTGGGTTTGTATATGAAAATCCTATCGATGTAAAGGAAACGGTAAAGCTTCAAGCGATAGCGTGTAAGGGAGGTTGGTTTTGCAGTAAGTTACTGGATGTTATTTGTTTTGTTGAAGGTTATAAACCTAATCAAGTTACACTGTTAAAGCCTGCCGACAAGCAATACCCTGGTCAAGGCGCCTCGAGCCTGACAGATGGGCGTAAAGGATTTACCGATGTATTGAAAGAGCCCTCCTGGCTTGGTTTCCGAGAGAATGCTTTTGAGGCTAAATTCAATTTTGGAGATTCACCTCCAACTATTCATAAAATAGTGTTGAGTTATGCCGATAACCTCGGTGGTTATATTTTTCCCCCATCAGAAGTGGAAGTGTGGGGAGGCAATAATAGTGAAGAGTTGAAGCTATTAACCATAATCAAATCAGAACAGCCTGAAGCGTATCGTCCACAACGAATGCGGGCCCTTGATCTTACCATAGATCCATCCAACTTTTTAAATTATAAAATTGTTGCAAAACCGCTGAGCGTATTACCTCAATGGCATAGCGGCAAAGGCCAGAAGGGTTGGTTCTTTGTGGATGAGATATTTTTTTATTGATTTTATTATCCGGTAGAGTAGAATTGGAAAGTAAGATATAATCAATGGGAAGATATATCGCGAGCCATAAAGACTCAATTACTAATACAAAAATATTAAATCACTAATGCCATGAAGCGACCATTTTACTTAGCCGTATTGTTAATTTTTATTTTTATTTCCTGTGCTCAGCATAAAAGGGAAGACGTGGAGAAGTGGAAAAAAGAAATTGTTGATACCGAACATGCTTTTTCTAAAATGGCCGGAGAAGAAGGCATACCTAATGCATTTATCACTTTTGCTGCGGAAGATGTCGTCTTATTGAGAAATAATAATTTGATAAAAGGAAAAGAGGCATTGAAAGAAAGCTATGAGAAAAGATTTCCTTCAAGTAATGTGTCTCTTACCTGGTCACCCGATTTTGTAGATGTATCTTCTTCAGGTGACCTGGGATATACCTATGGAAAGTATGTATACACCGCTACAGATTCATTGGGCAATACACAAACTAATGAAGGTATTTTTCATACCGTATGGAAACGACAGGCTGACGGTAAATGGAAGTTCGTATGGG
>JAHEMS010000019.1 GCA_024643595.1 Bacteroidota bacterium | reverse complement strand
CAGACAGAACAATTATTGGATGAGATGTCCATGACTTTCGGTGGACGGGCTGCTGAAGAAATTGTATTTAATAAAATATCAACGGGTGCGTTGAGTGACCTCGAGCGTACAACAAAAATGGCGTATAGCATGGTTACCGTATATGGCATGAATAATGAAATAGGAAACCTTTCTTTTTTCGATTCAAAGCAATCAGACTATACATTCAATAAACCCTATTCAGAAGCAACCGCTGAACGAATTGATAGAGAAGCCAAGAAAATTATTGATATCGCCTATGCGCGCACTAAAAAATTGTTAACTGATCATCGTGATCACCTGGAAATAATTGCCAAAGAATTACTTGAAAAGGAAATACTCTTCCAAGGTGATTTGGAGCGACTGATTGGTAAGAGACCCTTTGCTCACCAGACTACCTACGAAAAGTTTACCAATACACAACTTCCTGAAGTGAAGCCAGAAGAACAGACATCAAACGGAACTTCCGGTGAACTAAAAAATGAAGAACCAACCAAGGAGACAGCAGAGATTACTCCTGATAAAGTCTAAACATTTTAGGATAACCTAAAAGCCTTTCATTGTCCAATGAAAGGCTTTTTTCATTGCACGAGTTTTCACGTTATTTGCAACTATGGCGCACCCAATTCATTTAAAAGAAGGCAAGAAGTTATACTTCGCCTCAGATTTTCATCTGGGTGTTCCTGATTATGAATCCAGCCTGGCACGAGAAAAGAGAATTGTTAAATGGCTGAACGCTATCGCCCCGGATGCGCAAGCTATTTATCTATTAGGCGATATTTTTGACTTCTGGTTTGAATATAGTCAAGCGATACCGAAAGGGTTTGTCCGACTGCAGGGAAAACTGGCCGAGTTGCGAGATGCGGGAATGCCCATTTATTTCTTCACAGGAAATCATGACATGTGGATGTTTGATTACTTTGAAACGGAAATGGGAATTGTGATTTATCGTGAGCCGCAAGTGCTCCAAGTTGGTAATCATAAAATAGTGGTAGGACATGGTGATGGTTTGGGCCCAGGCGATTCCACCTATAAGATCTTAAAGAAATTCTTTAACAGTTCGTTATGCCAATGGCTATTTGCACGTATCCATCCAAATCTCGGCATACGCATTGCTAAATATTGGAGCAGACAAAGCCGAATCAGCAGCACTAAAATGGAAGAAAAATTTCAAGGTGAAGAAAAAGAGTTTCTGCTTACCTATTGTCGTGAACAGGAAAAATCAATTCACCATGACTTTTATATTTTTGGCCACCGACATCTGCCTTTGGACTTTAAAGTGGGCGACAATAGTCGGTATATTAACCTGGGAGAATGGGTTCATTTTAATACCTACGCAGCATATGATGGAAAAGAACTTTACCTTAAAACATTTTCATCATGAACGGTAGGGTTTTTCGACTCACTTTCATTGCCTTGTCCTTTATTTATTTTCAACGCGAAGGAATAGCCCAAACTCAACTCACCAGAATTAAAACCTGGAGAGCAAAAGAAATTGAAAATGTTACCGTTGATCGTCTAGGAAATTTTTTTATCGTTTTTCAAAAGGGGGGAATAAAGAAGTATGATCCCAACGGAAAATTAATGGCCTCACTTTCTAAAAGTAAGCCCACCTTGCTCGAACCTTGGTATCATCCCAGCATATTTATTTATGATCGTAAAATAAAAAAATATTTTATATATGGACGATATTTTGAAAATGCGAAAGAGCATAAACTATCTCCTGAATTCGCCATTGAACCTTACCTGATCTGTCCTACGCATGATAATCGATTGTGGATTTTGGATAAGGCGGATTATTCTTTGAAAAAAGTAAATCCCCAAACAAATGAAGTGATCACTGAAGTAATGCTTGATACCGGTTCTTCTACACCTTCCTTCACTTATTTGTGCGAATATCAAAACTTGATTTTCCTGCAAGAAAAAAATACAATATGGATCATTAATACGCTAGGAAAAATTATTACAAAAATTGAAGGAAGTAACCTTCGTAATTTTGGTTTTTTTGGCCAGGATCTTTATTACCTTCACAACGACACTATCAACTTTGTCAATCTTCTAACGGAGGATCGTTATGAGCTTAAACTGGAAGGTGATTTAAAGTTTGCTGTGGTAACCGATGAACGAATCCTCACTGTTTCAACGACAAATAAAATTTCATTGTATAATTATTTGCCCTGACGGAGGGTATACCTCTTTCTACTGTGTTCATTTTTGAACATCTTTGTACATATTAGCACAAATAAAATTTCAAAAACAGCATTTTCGGACAGATATCGTGCTGGCACAATTTTTCTACATCATTCTTGACTTAAACCATTAATACTGTGAATGAAGGCGGCAAAATACTGATGATCGATGACGATGAAGATGTTCTTCTCGCAGCTAAAATGCTATTGAAAAAATCTAATCACCAAGTGATTATTGAAAAGAATCCTAACAAAATTCCCTTTCTACTAAACAACGATTCGTATGATGTCATACTGCTGGATATGAACTTCAGCAAAGACACAACCAGCGGAAAAGAAGGGTTCGAATGGCTTAAACAAATTAAAGAAAGAGATCCCAACGCGGTTGTCATTATGATCACGGCTTTCGGAGATGTAGAAATGGCAGTGAGAGCTCTCAAAGAGGGTGCAACGGATTTTATTTTAAAACCCTGGCAAAATGAAAAATTAGTAGCTACAATATCGACCGCTATTAAACTTAAAAAATCATATAACGAAGTTGACAAACTAAGGAAGGCAAAGCAGATGCTGGAGGAGCAAATTAGCCAGCCCTTTCGCGATATCATTGGACAAAGCGATGCGCTTAAAGAAGTTTTCACCTTGATCGACAAGGTAGCAAAGACTGATGCGAACATATTAATACTGGGAGAGAATGGAACGGGAAAAGAGTTGGTCGCACGTGCCATTCACCAAAAGTCCATGCGCAAAGATGGTTCGTTTGTAGCGGTTGATATGGGCGCCATTACAGAAACTCTATTTGAAAGCGAATTATTCGGACATAAAAAAGGATCATTTACGGATGCCCGCGAAGACCGACCTGGTCGATTTGAATTAGCTAACGGAGGCACTTTATTTCTTGATGAAATTGGGAATCTGAGCATGAATCTCCAGAGTAAATTATTGAGTGCTTTACAATCCAGGCAAATAACACGGGTTGGTTCGAATCAACCAACCGAAGTAGATATTCGATTGATTTGTGCCACCAACATGCCACTACATCAAATGGTTACTGATGGAAAATTCAGACAAGATCTATTATACCGCATTAATACAGTAGAGATAACCATTCCTCCTCTCTGCGATCGTGTCGACGATATTCCTATGCTGGCCAATCATTTTCTGAATTACTATGGGAAAAAATACAGAAAAGAAGTGCTCTCGATCGCTCCAGAGGCAATGAATAAATTAAAGAAATACCCCTGGCCAGGTAACGTACGTGAATTGCAGCATGCCATCGAAAGAGCATTGATTATGGCTGATTCTCCCACATTACAAGACAGTGATTTTCTATTTAGCAGAAAAGGAACACATGAAACGATGAGCGATACCCTGAACCTTGATGAGGTTGAAAAGGCCGCAGTAACTAAAGCGATTCAACTTCATAATGGAAATATATCCAAGGCTGCTGAAGAACTTGGATTAACACGTGCCTCACTCTACCGGAGGATGGAGAAGTATGGACTTTAATTGGCGATCACCATTAGTTACCCGTGTAGGAATACTTGTGGCGACCATCGTTGTGTTTGCATTCTTACTTTCCGGTAGTAACCGGAGTTTCCTTTTAATAGCTGCTGTTCTTGCTGCCATCGTATTTCAGGTGGCTAAACTCCTACAGGTAGTAGAGGCCTCCAATACCAACATCGCTTCTTTCCTTGATTCTATCCGATTCGATGATCTTTCCCAAAGTTTCAAAACAGATAGCCATGACCCTTCCGTACAAAAACTTCATGTTGAGCTTAATGAAGCACTTTCAAAATTGAGAATGACGCGGAAGGAAAAAAACTCAGAATATCAATTTTTCAAGAATATTGTCCAGCATGCTGCCATAGGTTTACTCACGTTCAACAAGGATGGATCTATACAACTAATTAACAGTGCTGCCAGACGACTGCTTCGCATTTCTAAGGCAGATCATCTTGATGATTTAAGAGAAGTTAGTGAACAATTGGTAGAAACCTTTCATCAATTAAAAACAGGGGGGCGTGAACTGGTACGGATTAAGTTCGGAGATGAGTCGCTCCAACTTTCTATTTATGTCATTGAACTCACCCTTCGCGATGAAGTGGTGAAGCTCGTTTCAATGAGCAATATTCAAAGTGAACTGGAAGAGAAAGAAATGGAAGCCTGGCAAAACCTGGTGCGTGTGTTAACCCATGAAATAATGAATTCGGTAACCCCTATTTCATCATTAGCAGGAATTGTTGAGGACGATCTTAAACACCGCATCGACAACCAATCCGATCAGCCATTTAAGAAAGACGAACTGGAGGATATGTATCTATCACTTCAAACGATCAGTAAACGGAGCGAGGGATTAATCAGGTTTGTAAAGGAGTTCAGAAATCTAACGCATATTCCTAAACCTAAATTAGCGGATGTGCCCTTAAAAGAGTTGCTTGACGAAATGGCTTTGCTAAATAAAAAGGAGTTGGCCGATCATGATATAAACATTAAAGTCGATGTAAACCCGGTGGAGTTAATTATTCGTGCGGATAAAACAATGATCGAACAGGTTCTTATTAACCTAATAAAAAATGCCATACAATCCTTTGATGAACAATCGGACAAAGTAATCGAATTACATGCTTATACTAGCGAAAAAGGTAATCCCGTTATTTCTGTCAAGGATAATGGGGCCGGCATTGATGTTGAAGCAATGGAGAAAATTTTTATTCCATTCTTCTCAACCAAAAAATCAGGATCTGGTATTGGCTTAAGTCTTTCGAAACAGATAATGCGGCAGCATGAAGGAAACATAACTGTAAAATCCAAACTCGGTGAAGGAACTGAATTCCTACTTCGGTTTTGAGGGCTGTACTATTCAACAAAAGAGTAAAAAATCAAGAAAGATTCTTAGATTTGACCAATTTTTTACCAGCTATGCAGGACGTTCAAAAGAGAGTACATACTATACTTACTGAAAAATTAGGTATCCCTGAATCCGAGATTACGCCAGATGCCAGTTTTGTAAAAGACCTGGGCATTGATTCATTAGATTATGCTGAATTAGTGATGGAATTTGAACAATCTTTTGATATAAAAATTCCAGATGAAGATGCAAACGATTGGTCAGGCGGTTATTTACATTCAGGGCAAAGTCGATAAATAATCACCCTATACTAGCGATTGTAATTCAAAATAATTGCAGAATCGTTGTGCTGTTATGGCATTATTGTTCAGTAACTGAACTTGTATATCTGGATTAGATACCGGTGAATAATACCAACCATTTCTTGATTCATTCCAAAAGACAACCCATTTTTCCACGGAGACAAGCAATACATCCATCTCATAAATTTCTTCACCGTCTTTATCGTGTAACCCGGTAAACTGAAGTAAAATGTGATCTTTTTTAAAGAGTTCTCCCTTGTTGCAATCGATATGGTTAAGTCGCATCAATAACTGATGCTCCTGATCCCAAGCCCTGAATTTTATTTTTCTCTTCTTAAAATCCATTTAAAGAAACTTACCTTTGCCCGATATCTAATTTCATGAGCGAAAATAAGAAGCTATTTTTTATTATCAATAAATATGCTGGAACAGGCTACAAATCCTCTTTAGAAGGACAGATAATTTCCCATTGTGATAAAGCTGGCATTGAACCGACTATAGAATTTACTCAGGAACCGAAACATGCGTCCCATCTAGCTAAACAAGCAACTTCATCAAAAATATTTAATGTTGTTTTTGCCGTTGGTGGTGATGGTACTGTCAATGAAGTTGCGCAAGGGTTAGTTCATACCAATCAAACTATGGGCATCATTCCGAATGGATCCGGTAATGGCCTGGCAAGGCACCTTGGTATTCCGATGAACTTTCAAAAAGCGGTGCAGATGATTAACAATTATGACACTATTGCCATGGACTCATTTATGGTCAATGAAAATCTTTCCGTAAACGTTTCAGGAATTGGCTTTGACGGACATGTGGCAAGTCTTTTTGCCAAAGGAGTAAAAAGAGGATTAATCGGATATACTAAATTGGTTTTGAAAGAATTTGTAAGCTTTAAGGAATTTCAGATAGAAGCGGAAATCGATCATGTACCGTGTAAGCGATCCGCCTTTGTTCTTGCATTTGCCAACTCGTCTCAATTTGGAAATAATGCAAGTGTTTCTCCACATGCATCGGTATGCGACGGATGGTTGGATATCTGCTTCATCCACAAAGTTCCAATATCTCGTGCTGTTGGCTTCGTCAGCAAGATGTTTACAGGACAAATAGACAAATCCTCTTTGGTTGAAATAAAGAAGGGGAAGAATCTTAATTTATCTTTTGACCATGCAATGCCCTTTCATGTAGACGGTGAAGCCAAGATTCCTGCTACTGATTTTACAATTTCGCTATTGCCATCCTCCATTTCAATGGCCGTTCCTATGGGTTCATCAAAACATTTGTAAAATTTAAATTCAAACGTAGCCATATCGGGCTAGCTTCCGTTAAACCAAAATCATTCTAATCTAAAAACTATGAAAAAACTTTTTCTGTCCAGTATTCTATTAGTTGTGCTTGTAATTGTTGGGAATAGTCAAAAACTTAGCACCCCACCAAGTGGTGACAATCAAAAATCAAAAATTAGCCAGTTTATCGGACCCGTTGAGATCACCATCGACTATAGCAGTCCTGATGTTCATGGACCGAACGGTGAAGATCGGACAGGGAAAATCTGGGGAGGACCAGCCCATTACGGCTTTATAGATCAAGGCTTTGGTCCATCCAAGTCTGCACCATGGCGTGCAGGAGCAAATGAAAACACCATATTTAAAATATCACATGATGTTACTATTGGTGGTAAAGAATTAAAAGCCGGAAGTTATGGACTGTTTCTGGCAGTCGCTAAAGAAGGCCCTTATACCTGGATATTTTCAAAAAACAGTTCTAGCTGGGGAAGCTATTTTTACGATCAAAAGGAAGATGCATTACGTGTTGAGGTGATGCCAATCGATGCGCCGTATACCGAGTGGTTATCGTATGGATTTGACGATCGCCAACCTTCCTCAACAACCGCTTATTTACATTGGGAGAAAAAAAGAATACCCTTTAACGTTGAAGTTTCCAACGTGAATGAAATCTACGCAACGAAAATGCGTGAAGAACTCAGGGGGGAAACAGGATTTAAGCAAGAAAACTGGATTGCTGCTGCGCAATTCTGCTTACAGAATAAAATCAATCTCGAGGAAGCACTCACTTGGGTAAACATGTCGGTGAGCGATCCATTCATCGGCGTAGAAAATTTTACAACGATGCAAACCCGTTCGATGATCTTTCAGGCGCTTGGTCGCGATGGAGAAGCGAATGCAGAAATGGACAAAGCAATAAAACATCCTACCGCTGACGTACAGGCGATTCACCAATACGGAAGGTCTTTATTAGCGGCCGGTAAAACCGAAAAAGCAATGGAGATTTTTAAGTACAACGCCAAGCAGAATCCAAATGATAAATTCACACCTAACGTGGGATTAGCACGCGGTTACACGGCAATGGGTGATAAAAAAAATGCAATTAAATATTGGGAGTTGGCTTTAAAGAATTTGCCTGAATCTCAAAAAGGTTACATTACTTTTTATGAATCAGAAATTCAAAAGTTGAAGGAAGGAAAGTAATTAATTCAATTTAATATTTGACTTCCTGCAAATTCCGCCTAACAATCAAGTAATATCAAAATAAAATCGTCACTCCTTTAAAAAAAGGATTCCGAAACAACACTTATTAAAATATTATAATCATGATCAACGAAGTGCTGAATTCCATTTTCAAACGCGATTTGCTGAAATTGAAAGCAGAGATTGAACTGTATAATCACGACTCCAATCTTTGGCGAATTGAAAAAAATATTGCTAACTCCGGAGGTAACTTATGTTTGCATCTGATTGGTAATTTGAATACTTACATCGGAACAATTCTAGGGCAAACTGGCTACAAAAGGAATCGGGAGGCAGAATTCTCTTCGAAAAATGTTCCAAGGCAGGAATTAATTCAAAATATTAATGCCACCATCCAGATAATTGATCAGATTCTTCCAACATTAAACCCGGAAGAACTAAAAAAGGAGTACCCCATAATTGTGCTTAACGAACCCACTTCAACAGAATTTTTCTTGGTGCACCTGGCAACTCACCTAACATATCATCTTGGCCAGATCAATTATCACCGGAGGCTTGTTGATTACGAAAGCGTTCAATAATATTTCCTTGTTGTTAAAAACAATTGTCTAGATCACGTTGAACATATTCACAAAAAATATTTTTACCTTCCCCGCAAAATTGAATAGTTATGAATCCAATTCCCGTTGAGCGTATTTCCCAATCTCGCCTATCAATGATTGATTTTAATAACCTCGGGTTTGGAAATTACTTGAGTGACCACATGCTGTTAGCAAATTATAACGACGGAAGGTGGCAAGATCCAAAGGTTGTTCCCTATGGGGAAATACCCATGACGCCAGCCATGCTTTCACTTCATTATGGTCAGGCCATTTTTGAGGGCATGAAGGCTTTCAAAAATAAAAATGGTGAGTTAATTATCTTCAGACCTCAACGTCATTACCAGCGTTTGCTCAAATCAATGGAAAGAATGTGCATGCCTGCCATGAGTGAAGAATATTTTATTAATAGCCTAAATGCGGTTATAAAAACAGATGAACAATGGGTCCCAACTTCAGAAGGATCTTCCCTTTACTTGCGCCCGGTAATTTTCGCTACCGAATCACGTCTTGGCGTAAAAATTTCGGATGAATATAAGTTCGTTATTTTAACAAGCCCTGTCGGACCATACTTTGCCAAACCTGTTCGCGTGAAGGTGGAGGAACATTATGTTCGGGCGGCTGAAGGTGGAACAGGTTTCGCGAAATGTGCTGGAAATTACGGAGGAGCCTTCTATCCAACGCAATTGGCAAAAGAACAAGGATTCGACCAAGTGCTTTGGACCGATGCCTGTGATCATAAATACATCGACGAGTCAGGAGCCATGAATGTCATGTTTGTATTAAATGGAAAATTAGTGACACCAAAACTTACTTCGGCTATCCTGGATGGCGTAACGCGAAATTCATTGTTGACGCTGGCGAATAAAATGGGTATTGTAGTGGAAGAAAGAAAAGTAAGTGTCGCTGAAATAAAGGAAGGATTTGAAAAAGGAACACTTACAGAGGCCTTTGGTGCCGGCACAGCGGCTGTAGTGTCAACCATTGCCGCTATCAATATTTCAGGAGAAGAATGTGTGCTGCCTGAAATAAATGGCCATAGCATTCAACTTAGATTGAAGAAAAGACTGGAAGACATACGGCATGGATATGAACCTGATGAATTTGAATGGATCTATAAAATTCCCCAATAAAGCATGAGCAACTTCCCTATTACCAATAAAACGGAAATAACACGCCTTCCAAAACGAGGAGTATATGATAAGGATATTATCTATTCCATTTTGGACGAGGCCCTTGTGTGTACAGTGTCATTTGCTATTGAAAATCAACCCTTTCAGATACCAACCGGATTTTGCCGCATCAACGATAAACTTTACATCCATGGTTCAGTGGGCAGTCATTATATGCGTGAGATTCAATCAAAAAAGTTACCAGTTTGCATTAGTGTGACATTAATCGATGGATTGGTGCTGGCACGATCTGCATTTCATCATTCCGTTAACTATCGGTCAGTAATTATATTTAGTGAGCCCGTTTCAGTCACTGACCCAGATGAGCTATACCAGTCGCTTGAAGTATTCACTGAAAAAATGTGCCCGGGTAGATGGAAAGATGTCCGTAAACCAGATGCCGGTGAATGGAAAGCTACAATGGTCATGTCTTTTGAAATCAAAGAAGCCTCTGCCAAAGTTAGAACAGGCCCTCCCAAAGATGATGAGGATGACTACGCTTTGGACGTTTGGGCTGGAATTCAGCCATTAAAAATAGAGCGGTTGCCGGTTATCCCGGATCCGGCTCTAAAACCGGGCATAGAATTACCATCCTACCTAAGTTCATGAAAATCAATTGAAATTCGGGCTTAATTAGGTATCTTTGCGCGCTTTGAACTAAAACATTTGCTCACCGGTTTATTCATTGGGTCGCAAAAAGACCGAATAACCATTAAAAACACAAAAAATCATGGGAAGACCTCCTGTACTACCAAAAAAGAAAAAAGACGGTTTCTGGCTTGAAGTAAGAAACAAGGGCGCAAGAACGGGTACTATTTTAATACGTGATAGTCATCAGGCTATGATGCAGGCTGCCAAACAATATGAGATGACCAAGGATGTAATTATCCTGGGAGAGCATAAAAATGGCAAAAAAGTAGAAGACAAAACCAAGACTAAGAAATCTAAAGTAGATTAATCTGTGGAAATTAGTTATAGAGTTATTCTCTCAGTTTTTTGAAGAACTGGGAGAGTAACTCTTTACTTTCCTGCCCACTAATTCCTTTTAATACTTGTGTTCGAGGATGTAATAATGGATTCTTAATAAGTGAATATCCGCGCAATTCATCTTCCGCTCCATAAATAAGCTTTTGAAGTTGAGCCCAATTCAGTGCCCCGGCACACATCACACAAGGTTCAAGCGTAACATACAGGACACACTCACTTAAGTATTTGGATCCCAGATAGTTGGAGGCCGATGTGATGGCTAGCATTTCAGCGTGGGCCGTAGCATCATTAAGTTGTTCTGTCTGATTATGCGCGCGAGCAATTATTTTATTCTGGCAAACCACAACAGCGCCCACAGGAACCTCATCTTTTTCAAATGCCTTATGGGCTTCTTTAAGAGCCTCACGCATAAAATACTCAAGCGTGTATAATTCCATGAATACAATTCTGACTACTTTACTTTAACAGATTTCATCACCAATCTCACCGTTTCCTGCCAATCCTCACGTACAGCTTTGGGGCAATTAAACGACATTACCAAGGAGCGCTTTGGTTCTATCAGGTATTGAACGTATGTATATCGAAAGAAGGGCTGCTGTTCACCCAACGACATCTTATTTCCATTAACACGCGATTCAAACTCAAAAAAAATATATTTCTTTTTATGGATAATATGAATTCCCTCGTCGATAAAATCGACTCTGTCATATAGGTTGGTAATACTGGCTTTAAAGAATTTGCTGGCCATATCAAGATCCCCATCCGGCCATTGTGTTGCAGAAATATTAATGCTGAAATCCAGCGTCCGGTTTACGTCTGTATAGGCTGCCAAAGGGGCCCTTACGGAAGGATATCTCACAATTAAATCATCCTCAGCCATCGGTTTAAGTTCCGTGGGTAGAGATATAGTAATGCCTTCGGCCACTTTGGTCTTTACTAATTTGGATGGAGAAAAGGCAAAAAGGGTGATAAGTGCTATGGATTGAAGAATTTTTCTCATAAGGAATATAAAAAACGAAATTTGGTTGAAGGTTCTTATAACGTGCAACCTTTATTAATTTGCGAGCCCAAATTTAATGATTTTACCATGTTAAGAACTCATACTTGCGGTGATCTTAGAATCGAAGATGTAAATAAAGAAGTAACGCTCACCGGTTGGGTACAACGCCAGCGGGATAAAGGCAGCCTATTGTGGGTTGACCTTCGTGACCGCTACGGAATCACTCAATTATTTTTAGAAGATGGCAAGACGGATGCTGCCCTTATTCAAATGGCGCGCCAAACCGGGCGAGAGTATGTGTTGAAGGTAAAGGGTATCGTTGTAGAACGCCTTTCCAAAAATGACAAAATGCCAACGGGTGATATTGAGATTCGCGTCTCATCGATTGAGGTACTTAATCCTTCAAAGACACCGCCTTTTACTATTGAAGACAATACCGATGGCGGTGATGACCTTCGCATGAAATACCGATATCTTGACTTGCGCAGAAATGTTGTTCGTGAAAGTCTTCAACTCCGTCATAAAATGGCTCAACAAACGCGCATTTATCTCGATAGTTTGAATTTCATTGAAGTTGAAACCCCAGTATTGATCAAATCAACACCGGAAGGAGCACGCGATTTTGTAGTCCCATCCAGAATGAACCCTGGTGAATTTTATGCGTTACCCCAATCCCCACAAACCTTTAAGCAATTATTAATGGTATCTGGTTTCGACCGCTACTATCAGATTGTTAAATGCTTCCGTGATGAGGATTTACGTGCAGACCGTCAACCGGAATTTACCCAGATTGACTGCGAAATGGCTTTCATCACACAAGAAGACATATTGAGCACGTTTGAAGGATTGGTACGACACCTTTTCAAAAACGTAAAAGGAATAGATATGCCGTCTGTCCCCCACATGAGCTATGACGATGCTATGAAATATTATGGTTCCGATAAACCTGATACCCGTTTCGACATGACGTTTGTGGAATTAAATGACGTTGCTAAAGGTAAAGGATTCCAGGTTTTTGACAGTGCGGAATTAGTTGTAGGTATTTGCGCACGAGGTTGCGCCGAATACACACGTAAACAACTGGATGAACTCACCGAGTTTGTTAAGAAGCCACAGATTGGAGCGAAAGGATTAGTATATGTACAATGTAAAACTGATGGCTCATTCAAATCATCAGTAGATAAATTTTATTCTGCCAATGACTTAAAAGGATGGTCTGCCAAATTCAATGCCCAACCCGGTGATTTGATATTAGTCCTATCCGGAGATGCTGAAAAAACGCGAAAAGCATTGAATGAACTTCGATTGCGCATGGGAGACGTGTTGGGTTTGCGAGATAAAAATAAATTTTCAGCCCTATGGGTGATTGACTTTCCCCTGCTTGAATGGAGCGAAGACACTAATCGTTGGCATGCTATGCACCATCCATTCACTTCACCAAAGGGTGAAGATTTACATCTGCTTGATAGCGATCCTGGCAAGGTAAGGGCCAATGCATACGACATGGTCATCAATGGAACGGAAGTCGGTGGAGGGTCTATTCGTATCCACGATCGCCCAACCCAACAACTGATGTTTACCAAATTAGGCTTCAGCGATGAAGAAGCAAAAAAACAATTTGGCTTTTTGATGGAAGCTTTTGAATATGGTGCGCCTCCACATGGTGGTATTGCCTTTGGCTTTGATCGTTTATGTTCATTGTTCGGTGGTGCCGATTCCATCCGTGACTTTATTGCTTTCCCTAAAAACAATGCAGGCCGTGATGTAATGATTGACACGCCATCAACTATTTCACAAGAACAATTAAATGAACTCAATATTGTTGTGAAAGAAATCAACTAATAAATAAGTACGATAAAAATTAAAGTGAGCCAGCTATTCATTGGTTCCACCTTTCCTTGCACTTGGAATTTAGCACAAAAGTTCCCTTCTTTTTTTATAGCTTTCTCGTGTAAATACTAATGCTATGAAATTCACCATATCCTTGATCATGCTGCCTTTCCTGCTCACCGCCCAAATAAAGACTATTGAACCGGTGAGTTTTTCGGAAGTGACGATTACCGATAACTTCTGGAAACCTAGAATTGATCAAGTGGCTACGACCACCTTGGATGCCTGCATTTATCAAACTGAAGTGAAAACAGCCCGTATCAGAAATTTTGAAATTGTAGGTGGAAGCCGCGAAGGAAAGTTTGAAGGAATCTTTTATGATGACTCTGATGTATTTAAAGCATTGGAGGCAATTGCCTACTCCCTGAAGAACAGACCTAATCCTACTCTGGAAAAAAAAGCTGATGAATGGATTGATAAAATCGCGGTGGCTCAACAGGCCGATGGATACATTAACACATACTACACATTAAATGGATTGGATAAGCGCTGGTCCGACATGAGCATGCATGAGGATTATAATGGAGGTCATTTAATTGAAGCAGCTGTTGCCTATTACCAAGCCACGGGCAAAAGAAAATTATTGGATGTATCCATTCGGTTTGCGGATCATTTTGATTCGTTGTTTGGGCCCGGCAAGAGACATTGGGTTACTGGCCATCAGGAATTGGAACTCGCCTTGGTTAAACTTTATAAGGTAACCCAGAACACGAAATATCTGGACATGGCGAAATGGCTGCTGGATGAACGTGGCCATAAATATGCACAAGGATATACCTGGACAGAATGGAAAGACACTGCTTATGCACAAGATGTAAACCCAGTTAAAGAGCAAACGGAAATTACAGGTCATGCAGTGCGCGCTATGTACATGTATACAGGTGCCGCAGATGTAGCCTCATTAACAGGTGATGAAGGATACATGAACGCTATGAAAACCGTTTGGGAAGATGTTGTCCATAGAAACATGTATATCACAGGCGGCATCGGCTCATCAGGAAATAATGAAGGTTTTTCCGTGGATTATGATTTACCCAATGAACAAGCCTATTGTGAAACCTGTGCTTCTGTTGGTATGGTGTTCTGGAATCAACGCATGAATTTGCTAACCGGTGAAAGTAAATATTTCGATGTACTTGAACGGAGCCTTTACAATGGAGCGTTGGATGGTCTATCGCTAAGTGGCGATCGTTTCTTTTATGGAAATCCACTTGCCTCAAATGGAAAACATTTTCGCAGGGAATGGTTTGGAACAGCTTGTTGCCCATCAAATATTGCCCGTCTGGTTTCCTCACTTGGAAATTATATCTATAACAAATCAAGTGATGCGTTATGGGTTAATCTCTATGTAAGCAGTCAAACCAAACTTAACTTGTCCAAAACAACTGTTTCTATAGAACAGAAAAGTAATTATCCATGGGAAGGTGATATATCTTTTTCTATTAATCCTGAAAAGAAAAGCAAATTCAGTGTTATGCTTCGGTTACCTGGCTGGGCTACCGGTGAAACGGTACCCGGTGATCTTTATCGCTTTGCAAATGCTTCTAATTCAGTTATTACGCTTAAAGTGAATGGAAAAGATTTTCCGTACACCATTGACAAGGGTTATGCTGCTATTGTTCGTGATTGGAGGAAAGGTGATGTAATCACCTTATCGCTTCCGATGGTGGTAGAAGAAATCATATCAAAAGAAACGGTCAAAGCCAACGAAGGACGCATTGCATTGCAAAGGGGGCCGCTGGTTTATTGCGTGGAGGGTGCTGACAACGCAGGCCAGGCATGGAATTTTATTGTTCCAGAGAACACTACCTATATCAGTAAATTTAATGCTGAGTTACTTAATGGCGTTGTCACTATTCAGGCAAATGTACCCGCTGTAACGATTGGCGAAGATGGTTTGAATATCAAAACGCAAAACAAGACTATTACTGCCATTCCTTACTACAGTTGGTGTAATCGTGGTAGCAATCCCATGCAGGTATGGTTTCCAAGAAAGATCACGGATATCAAGATCAATTATTGATTACCCAATGAAACCATGAAACTCACCATGAGCCTATCTAAAATCATGAAAGGAGTTTACTGGTGTCCTCTGCATCAATTTCAATATCATCTTCCCCCACATTATCGAAAGGATTCTCGAGTTGATCCTGAATATTATCCAAGCTCACCAAAATGAAACTGTATAGCACAGGCATTACATACTCTAATGAGGCTGAATAGTCCTGAAATGTACTGGCGAAATAAGGGCCATAAATAATCGGGAAGATATAAATGAATACTTTGCTGTAGGTTCGCAAGGTAATTGGGGTTCGGTAATTATGAATGATCTTCATATTATCAAACGCGATAATAATTTTACTTACGTATTGGCTTACTCTCGAAATCTCTCCGCTCTGTACACCAAATTTTCGAAGTTCTTGTGTTAACAAAGAAAGATTGGAAAACAATGTATACATTTTAGTTTCATTAGCGTGCCATTCAGGGCTATGTGTCGATTTAAACATGTCCCGCATCAACACCATCATCTCACCGATTACTTTCTTGGCCTCTGCAGGCAAGTTGTTATTTTTATCGGTTGTCCAATCTCTGGTGGCATAATACAATGCAATGGCATGTCCTTTAAAATCAGCCAATCGTTGTAAGGCGGTCTCTCTGCGCGTGTATGCCGACCCAATTGAAAACACAACCGGAAAAACAATTGCAACGCCAACCAGCATGTCAGGAAACTTTGCAGTAAGTTCAAACTCATAGCACAAATAGGTTGAGATCACTGAAAGCGCTGTGATGATGAAAGTTTTATAATTAATAATTAATGAGAAACTTCGGATAACCCTTTTCATGGTAATGAAATTAATAATCTAATTTTCCAAAATTGAATGAGAATACCTAATCGTAAACAAAGTATAAAATAGGTTTAAACATGATATTTGTCAGGTATTCTACTACCATGACTCCTTGCTGAGATGAATCGACAGCTA
>JAHEMS010000373.1 GCA_024643595.1 Bacteroidota bacterium | reverse complement strand
TAGCGATCCTGAAATTCGTGCACAGGCTGCTAAATGGATCGGTGATGTTCGCTATAAAGAAGCTGGTGATGAATTATTACCATTATTGAAAGATGACTTTAGTCGGGCACGATTCTTTGCCGCAGAAGCTCTTGGAAGAATTGCGTACGAACCAGCCATTAGTCCAATCATTGAATTGCTGCGATCAAATAATGATGAGGATGTTTATATCCGTCATGCAGGAAGTCTTGCCTTGGCAAGAATAGGAAAAGTGGCACCGGTGGCAGCTCTATCAAAAGACCCATCGCGCGCAGTAAGAATTGCCGCAGTAGTTGCTATGAGAAGAATGAAGGGCCCCGAAATAGCAGCGTTCCTAAAAGATTCTGATGAATACATCGTAACGGAAGCTTCTCGTGCAATCAATGATGATCTTTCAATTGAAGGCGCGTTGCCGGCATTGGGCGATGTACTCAACGATCATCGATTTACTACTGAAGCATTAATCCGGCGTGCTATTAATGCAAATCTCCGGGTAGGAAGCGATATAGCGATGCAGAACCTAATCAACTATGCATCGAATGAAGGAAGCCCGGTGGCCATGAGAGCCGAAGCGATTGCCGCCCTAAGTACCTGGGCAAAACCTTCAGTATTGGATCGCGTAGATGGACGTTTTCGTGGAGCAATTTCAAGAGATGCTTCAGTGGTGAAAGGTAAAGCAGGTGCCATGCTGATTCAACTGAGCTCCAACAAAGAATCTTTGATACGGTTAAACTCAGTGAAAGCAATTGGTAAACTTGGAATTGATGATGCCTCGCCCAAGTTGATGACTATACTAGCAACTGACCCTGATCCGAAAGTTAGATCCGAAAGTTTAAAATCGTTAGCCAATATGAATGATAAGCAAATCGGAGAAGCCATCACCAAAGCACTTTCCGATAAGGAAAAGAGTGTACGCGTTATTGGTTTGGATTTATTGCCTAAAATGGATATCTCCAAAGAATTGATGGTGAAGTTACTAACGGATGTTATCAACACCAAGACGGCTGAAGAAAAGCAAGCAGCTATTACTACGCTGGGAAGTTTACCCATTGAAAATACTCAAAATGTCTTCGATGAATTGTTAGTAAAAATGGAAAAAGGAAAACTTTCGCCAGAAATCTATCTTGAGTTAGCAGAGGCAATCGATAGTACAAAGTCGACTCAGTTAATATCCAGGTATAAGGAAATCAATAAAGTGCAGTCCACGGATTCCATTAAGGCAAGTTATGCAGGAAGTCTACTGGGGGGTGATGCCAATCGCGGAGCCAGAATATTTTACAGCAACCAGACTGCTCAGTGTATGCGGTGTCATGCATATGGTGATTATGGAGGCAGCGCGGGGCCTCGACTTAATGGCGTTGCTTCAAGACTTACGCGAGAACAGATTTTAGAGGCATTGATTGAACCAAGCGCGAGAATCGCGTCTGGTTTTGGAACGGTGTCTCTGGAGCTGACCAATGGAAAGAAATTGAACGGAATTCTGCAGCAAGAAAAAGCAAATGGTTTGCTGCTGAAGATTGGAAATAAACCTGATACCTTAATCGCTAAAGAAAGTATTGCAAAGAGAATCGATGGCCTGTCAAGCATGCCACCGATGCGATTCTTGCTTTCAAAGAAAGAAATCAGGGACGTGGTGAGTTTTCTTTCTACGCTGAAGGAGGATAATTAACCTTGCGATGAAATTTAAATGTACAAGTATGAAGATTAGTAACCGATTGATTTTTATTATCCTTTTTTCCTGCGGAAGCCTGGCGAATGGTCAAACTATGGATCCAGTGGTAGAAGGCATCATAAAGGAAGCAAATGAAAATTCTCAACTCGAATTATTAGCTCATGAGCTGATAGATCAGGTAGGACCACGATTAGTAGGCTCGCCAAAAATGCAACAAGCTCACCAATGGGCTATAGAAAAATATACAGGGTGGGGCATTCCTGCGCGAAATGAAAAATGGGGTGAATGGCGAGGCTGGGAACGCGGAGTGTCGCATATAGATATGGTAGCCCCATGGATTAAATCATTGGAGGGAACCCAATTGGCATGGAGTCCAGGCACAGGTGGTAAGACTATTACCGCAGAGGTTATCATTATTCCTGATCTTCCTGATTCATTGGCCTTTCAAAAATGGCTACCCATGGTGAAGGGAAAGTTTGTCATGATTTCAATGAATCAACCAACCGGCAGACCAGATTATAACTGGGAAGAATTTGCTACCAAAGCGTCTTTCGAAAAAATGAAAGCTGATCGAACTTTACTGACTGAGGCATGGACCGCTCGGGTAAAGAAAACAGGTTATACGACCCGCACATTACCGGGTGCTTTGGAGAAGGCTGGCGCGTTGGGTATTGTTATGTCAAACTGGTCGAGAGGATTTGGTGTGAATAAAATCTTTGGTGCTTATACTAAGAAAATTCCAACAGTGGACATTTCATTAGAGGATTATGGACTGCTATATCGATTAACCGAATCAGGGAATAAACCTAAAATAAGTGTTCGCGCAGATTCAAAGGAACATGGGGTGGTGCCAACATTTAATACGCTCGCAGAAATAAAAGGAACGGAAAAGGCGGAGGAGTATGTGATGCTTTCAGCTCATTTTGATTCATGGGATGGTGCTATGGGGGCTACAGACAATGGCACTGGCACGTTGGTAATGATGGAAGCAATGCGCATTCTAAAGAAAATATACCCTAACCCAAAACGAACTATCCTGGTTGGTCATTGGGGAAGTGAAGAACAAGGGCTCAACGGATCTCGCGCATTTGTAGAAGACCATCCCGAAATTGTTGATCACTTGCAGGCGCTCTTCAATCAAGATAATGGAACAGGAAGAGTGGTTAGTATTTCCGGCCAGGGATATTTGAATTCTTATGAATATATCATGCGATGGTTATCCAAGGTGCCAGATGAAATTAAGAAAGGCATAGAAACAAAATTCCCAGGTACTCCTGGTGGTGGTGGCTCAGACTTTGCTTCGTTTGTTGCGGTCGGTGCTCCTGGTTTTTCATTAAGTTCACTGAATTGGTCATACGGTACTTACACCTGGCATACCAACAGGGATACTTATGATAAGATAGTGTTTGATGATGTTCGTAACAACGCAATGTTGGCTGCTATTTTGGTTTATATGGCTTGTGAAGATTCGCAAAAAACATCTCGTGAAAAAAGTGTTTTACCGATTAACAATCGAACAGGCGAACCAGGGAAGTGGCCTGAACAAAGGAAGGCAACTCGTAAAGGCGGCATTGAATAGGGATGAGTTTATTCAATGGAAGAAGCGTCAGGAACTCCTGGCGCTTTTTTATTGAATCGGAATTGTCTGATTATGTGATTCAGAAAGTCTGGTCTATAATGGAAGACAGAGTGATGATCAATATGAGATGACCAAATATAACATGAGCAAGAAGATCCCCAATAGCAAGAATGCAAGGGATTTTGTCAGTTTCTTGAAATTGTTGTTTTCTTTTCTAATCCACTTCACCCCAAATACCTCACCTATCCAAAGTAAAAATCCTGCTACTATTTCCATAATTGGTTTGAGTATTTCATTTAAGAAACTCGGATTTTGATCCTATAAAAGTATCAATTTCTGACCAAAAGTGTCCGCGCAACAGTTTTTGCGATAATTGTAGCCACTGGAAATCTCAAATTCTAAAAAGTGATTTGAACTCTAAAACTCGATAATGGGCGATTTAGCGATCATTTTTTGTCACTTTCTGTATAAAAATGCAAAAAAGTGGGTAAAAGTGGTTGAAAGTGGTTGAAAGTTCCCTATGTTTGTTTGGGAGAAATAGACAACCACTAAAAAGTCATGACTTTCTTCACCAGTGAGTATGTATGTAAGCTTGATGCCAAAGGCAGATTGGTGCTGCCTGCGCGGATCAAAGTTCAATTGCCCGAACCTGAAGGTGGTGGGCAGGAACTTGTGATCAGGCGTGGTTTCGAACAATGCCTTATTATTTACCCGATGGTGGAGTTTAAGAAAGTCTTCTCAAAAATTTCAGGTCTTAACGAGTTCAATGAGGAGTATCGCAAGCTGCAACGGAATTTCCTGTCAGGAGTGGTTACGGTGGAGTTGGACGGAAATGGCCGATTCCTGATTCCCAGGAACATGCTTACCTATGCTCAGATTGATAAGGATGCCATGTTAGTTGGCACCGGAAGCAAAGTTGAAATCTGGAATCCAACGATCTATGAGAAGGACCAGATCAAGGACCCAGGAGAGTTGTCTATGTTGGCTGAAAAGTATCTAAACGAGTAGTGAATGAAGAGGAGCTTTCAAAGTTTGTACTTTGATTACGGCTCATTCATAGC
>JAHEMS010000372.1 GCA_024643595.1 Bacteroidota bacterium | reverse complement strand
ATTTAGATCCAGTGTATTGCGATAGGCAGTTTCAAATGTCCGGATGCCGCGTTCACATAAAATCACCTGGTCATTACCCTGGCACAAAATATATTCTGCAGCCCAAAGAAATTCATCAATTGTGGCATTCATTCCACGCTTGAGCAGAACCGGTTTCTTACTTTGTCCTACTTCTTTGAGCAATGGAAAATTGCTCATATTTCTCGATCCTATCTGAAACACATCAGTATAAGCGCCTACAAGTTCAACCAGCCGGGTGTCCATTACTTCTGTTACAATTGGAATACCGGTTTCCAGTTTGGCCAGTTGGAGCAATTTAAGCCCTTCTTCTTCCAGACCCTGAAAACTATATGGAGAAGAACGAGGTTTGAATGCTCCTCCCCGAAGGATTTGCGCCCCATAATTTTCTATTGACTTCGCTGTTGCAAGAAGTTGTTCTTTACTCTCCACAGCACATGGTCCTGCCATGATCACCAACCTATTACCACCAACTTTGATTCCCTGTACATCAACAATTGTGTGATGTGTATCAGAGTTTTTTGAAGCCAGTTTTTGAGCTGGTATTTTCTTGATGTTTGAAACAGTGCAATCCAGAGAGTTCATAACCTTAGGATTTAGAAAGTTTATAATATCTATTTAATACTGCCTTTCATTTTTTGATCGGTATAGACTACCGGGCTGAAATTAAAATCATTATCCTTTATTTCCACCATAAATATCTGGCCTACATCATTCCAGGTAGCATCGAAAATAATTTCGCCTGTCACGCCATCATAATTCTGAAAGGTAGCGAGATCTAACAGCACATCGCGGATCAGTGCCCTATTCAATCCTGCCTTTTTGATAGATTCAATAGTAATATTTGTTCCATCGTAAGCATGACATGCAAAGACATCTGGTTCCATATTAAAACGTGCTTTATAAGCCTTTTTGAATGCGTGTAATTTTGCATTATCAGCTTTCGGATTGTACTGCGAGGTGGCAATAATTCCATTGGCATTGCCGCCCGTGACCTTCAAAAATTCAGGAGACACGGCTCTGTCACAGGTATAAACAGGATGATTTAAACCCATCTTGCGCATCTGGTTAATGATCAAGCCTAACTCCTTTGCATCTCCCCAAAGGACAACAGCCTCCGAATTATTTGTCTTGATCTTGTTTAGTTGATCGCTAAAGTCCGTATCCCCGTCTTCAAAACGAATCTCCACAGCCACAGGATGGCCCATCCTCGTTGAAGCATCTTTAAATTCTCCAGTCCCTACCCTTCCGTACCTGTTATTAACACGCAATAAGGAAACACGCGAAAGTCCGTCTTGTACATAAATCCTGTTTGCCAGGGCATAGCTGCTTTGCCTGTCATCACTAATCACCCTCATCACCCAAGGAATATTTGTTTCTGTGAGGGTTGGATCTGGATCACCAACATTTACTATAGGTATCTCCAACTTCAACGCAACGCGAATCGCAACGTGAGTAACAATATCATTGATAGAACCGATAATTGCCCAGACTCCCTCATCATCCATAGCAACCACTTCGTTGGCTGCTGCACCCCACAGGCCAACGTCATTGTGTGGAAGCAACTCAAACGACGTTCCTTTATACCCACCTTTGGCATTGGCCTGTTCCATGGCGAGTGTTGCGCCCTGCAGCATTTGCTGACCTTTTGGCACATCTTTAGACCCTTCCAAAGGTGCGAGGAATCCTATCTTAACTGTTTCTAAACCTGTTGGAGCTGCTTTCTCCCGGCCTGCACCTCTGAATGGCATTGGTTCAACAAAATGCTTTTTATAGGCATTTTGAAAATTGGCATATGGAACCACTTTATCAGGTGTGTTGCCGTAGTTTTTTTCCTTGTATTGGGCATCAGCTTCATGTGCCGTTACAAAAAGTATGATGCAGACGATTGACAGTAGCCGGGAGATTTTATTTTTCATCTCAAGTGTTGTTTTATTTTTAAAATACTTTTGAAAAGATGGATCAATGAATCAAGATCTTTTTTTATTCATTCATTGAATCATTCAATCTTCTCTCCTTAAATTTTATTTCGTGCAAACTGCTATGGCTTCGATCTCTACCAAAAGCGTCTCCCAGCAAAGTCTAGCTTGAATTCCAGTTGCAGCTGGCAATGGATTTAGCCCGTGCCAGGTATAAAATGTTGTTCTGATTTTATTGAATTCTGCGTAATCACGCTCAATATCTCTTAGGTAATTTGTGGTGCGTACCACATCATGCCACGACATATCCTCTGCTTTAAGTAAGTTGGTGATGTTGTTATACGTTCTCCATAATTGAGCTTTGAAATCACCGATATGTTCCGGTTTTCCCTGCTCATTTACACTGGCCGTTCCGGATATCAACACTACTTTTGTATTTCCAAAGTCCATGCGAAGAGCCCTGGAAAATGAAGAAGGTTTTTCATAATTATAGGCTTCATTTATTATATTGGGCGCATGAACAGCATGTTTCGGTATTGGAGGACGATCATAATGTATTTCGGGATATTCATAATCTGTTATTTCGTTTGTATCCGAAAGTATTCCCATTTTGGCCATTTCAATTTTTTCGCCTTTTGTCAGATTTTTTAAATCTATCAGTACTCTTGGTTTTGTCTCTATCATCATTTCTCTCAGTCTTAATAGTTTATAATTTCGATGTTTTAATTTCTGTCTGTCCAACAACTACCCCATGGCTTAAGCCCTGAGAAGTCGCAACCCATAAATCCTTGTCTTTGAAATCGACCCCAATAATAAAATTGTGGCTAATGGAAGTGGTCGCTTTTAATATTCTTTCATTTTCGCTATTGCCATCAATAATTACCTGGCCGCTTTTATCATTTCCCAGGTTTTTGTAAGTCACCCAAGTCTCACCATTAAAGCTACTCAGCCCATTGTCGGAGCATATCCATGCTACCGGTCCATTGGCTTTTAGGAAGTTTATAAAATTACCAGCAAGGCCGCTGTCGTGATCAAAATAGCCTTTCCAGTGAGATCCATCGTATCGGCTCATTCCGAAATAACTTGAAACCCACAATATGCCATCAGCATATGATACTGCTGTAGTAATATCATGTACAACACCATCATCGGGAAACAGGTCAATTTCCATCTCTCCATCCGGATCGGTATAATCTCTGAATTGCTTTGTCGATTTGTTCCATTCGATGACTCCTCCACCCCATGCAGCGATAAAAATCTTTCCGCCACCTGCACATACATTATAGGTCCATGGTTCGTGCATTGGAGCATTTTGCTCTGTATAGATGCCCCATTTTCCTGTATACGTATCCAGAACGCCAGCACCTCCTCCGGTAGCTACCCAAACATTCTTATCATCACAAATAACAGAATACACCACGTCATTGGCCAATCCACTATTAAATTGGGTAAATGTCTCAAATTTTCCCCCGGAAAAGCGATTGAGGCCACTCATGGTTGCAATCCAGACATCGCCAGTAATGGGACTGATATCTATCGATAACACACTGCGGTGAGCTAAACCATCTGCTTCAGAATACACTTTCCATTTGCTGTTTTCCAACACTGCCAATCCCTGATTGGTGCCTACCCAAACACGATCGCCATCTACCCTCACACAGTAAATTTTATCTGAAGGCAAGCCGTCTTTTTTGCCGTAGGTTTTCCAATTGCCATATATGGGCATGGATTCAACCTTTTTCTCATCCTTTACCGAATTATAGGTTGATTCATTTTCAGTTGATACTTCACTATTTGGCAAGTTGAAACTGAAAAGACTTGCACCGAAGGCAACAAGCAGCACCATACTCCAAGTAGATGCACGCATAGGAAGTTTTAATTTCATAATTGACTTTTATTTATTTCATAATTAATGCTCTCGTTGTATTGTGAAGCCTGTAAGGACTTCAAATATTCCACCAGGTCATTGAGCTGGTCTTTGGTCATATCATTGGCGTATCCGTGGGTATCTTTGGGATTAAATATCGTCCATATCTCCTCCAGTGTGGCGGCACTCCCATCGTGTAGGTAAGGTGCTGACTCATATACATTATTCAAATTAGGCGAATCGAACATGGTAGGATCGTCTGTATCTTTTAGCGAACCTACATCCGCCATTTGAAAATTGGAATAACTAGGCCCACTGTGGCATGTGATGCATCTGTCCTTTTCGGGTATTTCCCTTCCATCCGTTGTCACGGTTCGTTCATAAATCGCTTTCCCTCGTTGCTGAGCTTCTGTCAATTGGCCATCAGCCTGTACATTTAAGTTTGGTGGATGCGTAAGTTCTCTGGTAATATAAGCAACAAGTGCATCAAGATGCTCGGGGGAAAATGACTCAGTTCGTGTAACAA
>JAHEMS010000371.1 GCA_024643595.1 Bacteroidota bacterium | reverse complement strand
TCCTATTCATTTTATTTTACGTCTGGTCCTATTATTTTAATGTCTTTCCTTTTGCTTTTCATCGCGGCCCATGCCGTTGGTCAAGGCGCTGTGATATGGGTATTTATAGCAGAAATATTTCCAAATAAGTCACGTGCAATGGGCCAATCTTTTGGTGCAAGTGTTCACTGGGTTTTTGCTGCTTTAATTACATTAATTACGCCCGTTTTTCTAGATGCCAATGAAGGATTGTTACGAGATGATCCCTGGGTCATTTTTGCATTCTTTGGAGGCATGATGACTTTGCAACTCTTCTGGGTTTTAACAAAATTCCCGGAAACTAAAGGAGTTTCTCTTGAAGAAATTCAGCGGCAGCTGGGTATCAGCTAAATTTGATTGCTCATAAAAACAAAAATCCCGGCCCATGAGGTCAGGATTTTTTTGAATATTAAAATAGTTGAGATTATTTATTCATTTTCTCCATTTCCTTTTCAAAGGTATCTTTGAATTTCTCATAATCATAATCAATTTTAAGACGCTCATCCTTTGAAAGGCGTTCATTGTATTTTGAAACCAATTCATCGGCTGATAATTCAATAGCCACATAAGTTTTGTAGGTGGCCTGATCCGTCTTCATAAGTTTTTCACAGATGGTGCGAATTCCAGATAGCGTTTGATCGACTACTTCACGGTTTAAGCTTTCGAAACGTTCCTCCACTTCCTCTTTGTTATTCATTTCACGAGAGTTTACGTAATTATCCGTCACCGTTTTAACAGTGGTATTTATTGCCTGCGCTAATTCATTCCTCGCGTTAGTCAACGCCTTCTTTTTAGAAGTTACCTGGTCTTGACTTTCACCTATTGAGTTTGCTCTGAAAAACTTTGTTGTAGTGAAATAATCCGAGCCAGAACAAGGGACAATTACTTCCTTTTCTCCTGCAGGAATTTTTTGCTTTCCCTTACAGCCGGCAATCAATGCAGCAGCAATTAATACTACTATGGAAACATAATTCAACTTTTTCATAATCTGTTGGGTATTTTGTTGTGTAATTTAGTGAAATGCAATTTAGAGGCCAGTTTAAGATTAATTATTAATTTATATTCAAAACCCATCTATTTGCATTAAAATAGAGTTTTATTGCAATATCGAATTAAGTAATTCAGGTAATTTCTCCTTTTCTAGTGTTTCTAAAGACTTGTTATAAGCCTCTTGGCTTGACCTCTCATAATCAAGACTAAAACCTTTTATGCGATCCAATGTTGTGGCATAAATTTCTTTATTTTCCCGTGTTGTTGCCACTCGGATAACAGCGGTTACATAAGTAATATAGATACTTCCTGAAACCGCCCCTTTCTCTGAATTGGCATTAATATTCAGTAGTAGTTCCGCCTTGGTTTTATCATCCGTAAATTCAAAACCTGAATTGGATAGGTAGTTTTTAATCTTGTTGGTGAGCTGCTGATTTGATTTATCCAAACCTAAACTCCTTTCCACGGACGAGATGTAGACAACGGGACGCTGCACCCTCATTAAAAATAATGCTTTGGGGACGATCATTTTTCTTGCGATGAGAGGATATATGGTTGAACCATTCTGCCCGGCAAAACTCATAAGATCTACCTGAACCGCCACCGTTTGCTCCATATCTCTTGAGCTAATCTTGGTTAGTAAAATTTTTGTATTCCCTAAATCATCTGTCTTATAGTTCGGAAATACATCTCCCGATCCTTTTTCAAAGGCAGCAATCAAGGGGAGACCTGGAATCGCCTCCATTGAATTCTTTTCGGTGGCTTTAGCTATAATCGATAATTCGCTTTGAGCCAATCTGCGATTTAGTACCGTTTCCTTTGGATCCAACGAAATTTCCATTTTATCTAAAAGCAATTGCATGCTTGCAATAATCTCATTTGTCAATAGTATTTCCTTCCCTTCAAAATCCAACCGGATTGGATCATCCAAATATTTTTCGACCGCCCGAAAGCCTTGATAATAAAATCCCAAAGCCAAAACGAATTCTGAATTCCGTTCAGATTGCTTCGCTTTCGTAAAAAAATCCAATCCTAAAGCAACCGCATCTCGCTTTTTCTTATCCTTAATCTCTTTATATCGCTGCTTAGATAATCGATAATACACCCAATAATTAAGTTCATCCTCCCAAGCGTCCACCTGCTCAAATTCCTCTATCTCATCAGCTGTGGTTGTTTGAATTATCTGTTCATATTTTTCTTGAAATTCTTTGTTTACATCTAGCTGGCTCAAAATTGAAGTGGATGAGATATTTACTTTTATTTCAGAAACCAGGTCCTCCAAAGCGCTGCTTTTAGCGGTCTGAATATAATTGTTCATCCCATCTTTTGGACTGTGTCCAATACCCACAAAATATCCAGTTTGAACAGGTTTGGCAGCTAGCCAATCCGGTCTTAATATCTTCGAATTAGATTTTAATGAAGTCTTAGTGGCTACAGGGCTGCAGCCTAAAATAATAAGAAATATAAACAGCAGGCGGTTCACAAGATTGCTTTCTATAAAACGTTTAGCGAATATACCATATCCATGCCAAATCGAGGAATGCTAAAATTATCATACAGGATTCGTACCAAACAATAATATCGTATAAATGAATTTTTTTATCTTTAATCATGTAATTAGTTGAAAAGTAAGTCATGAAAAAAATATTGTTTATCTCCATTTTTAGCTTCAGCCTGATCTCCTGTCAGGAAAATATGAGTACCAATGATTATACAGGAAACGAAGTTACTTACGATTTACAATCTTCCTCGCAGTATGATATATCCGGAATTGTTACGTTAAAAGAAAAACGAGATGGTACCACGCAGGTCGTTGTAAGACTAACAGGTACATCTGGGGAGTCAAAATTACCAGTGCACCTTCATCTAGGTGATATTTCAACACCCGCCGCTGATGTAGCTGCTTTACTAAGTCCTGTCAATGCAAAAACAGGTGTAAGCGAAACGATTTTAAAACAACTTTCCGATGAATCTGATGTTTCCTTCTCTGACCTGATTGAACTAAATGCATGCATTAAAGTTCACTTATCCGATGTTGGCCCAGAACGAGACGTTATACTGGCAGGTGGAAATATTGGTTCTTCTATGTTAAAAAGCATTGAAAATGGAAGGATCGGACTTGCCCCCTGTAAAAGTGAGTAATCAAAAAAACCCGGAGGTAACCCGGGTCTTCTTACATTAATAAATTTTTACAGTACTACTCACCACCGTCCGTTTCCACCTGATATGAACTTAGCATGGCCCCAAAATATTCACGGTTCATTCGTGCAATGTTCGCAATCTTAATTCCTTTTGGGCACTCCGCCTCGCAAGCATAGGTATTGGTACACGAGCCAAATCCTTCAGCATCCATCTGCGCAACCATTTTTTCTACACGTTCCTTTTTCTCTACTTTACCTTGTGGTAATAGCGCAAACTGAGATACTTTGGCGCCTACAAACAACATAGCCGAAGCATTTTTACATGCCGCTACACAAGCGCCGCAACCGATACAAGCAGCCGCATCAAACGCCTCATCAGCAATTCTTTTCGGGATGGGTATTTCATTGGCATCAGGAACACCACCCGTATTTACATTCACGTAACCACCCACCTGTTGAATACGATCAAATGCAGTACGATCAACCACTAAATCCTTTACTACCGGAAATGCTTTTGCTCTCCAAGGTTCAATGGTAATCGTTGCGCCATCCTGAAATGAGCGCATATGCAATTGACATGTAGTAGTCTGTAATGGCCCATGGGGATGACCATTAATGTATAAACTACATGTACCGCAAATACCTTCACGACAATCATGATCAAAGGCGATTGGCTCTTCATTCTTTTTGATCAGCGCTTCGTTCAACACATCCAACATCTCGAGAAATGACATATCCGATGATACGTGGCTATGTTCATAAGTTTTGAACGCGCCTTTGCTGTCCTTGTTTTTCTGTCTCCAGACTTTTAACGTAATCTTCATAATTATTTATAGCTACGTTGTGTGAGTTTAACATTTTCAAATTTCAAGTCTTCCTTATGAAGCACCTCAGGATCATTTTCACCTTTATATTCCCAGGCGGCCACATAGGCAAAATCATCATCCTTACGAAGCGCTTCACCCTCAGGAGTCTGAGATTCTTCACGGAAATGTCCACCACATGATTCCGAACGATTAAGAGCATCATCTACCATCAATTCACCTAGTTCAATAAAATCTGCCACTCTACCAGCTTTTTCCAGTTCCTGATTAAGTTCACCCGCACCGCCTAAAACATTCACGTTAGTCCAGAATTCAGCTTTTAAATCCTGAATAATTTTCTTCGCTTTTTTCAATCCTTCCTC
>JAHEMS010000370.1 GCA_024643595.1 Bacteroidota bacterium | reverse complement strand
AGGTTATGCAATACGCCTGTCGTGTAATTCAGTTGACCAGTCAGATTTGTAATGAAGATCTGGAATTGGAATTTAGTAAAAGACTGGCTGAGGCACCCAGTAACGTGACAACCTATCAAACAGGTGATGAAGTGTACAAACGTCTGGTTCTTCCTTCTCGAACGAACCTGCAACGCGTGGGGATGCACTATGCCGTTTCCTCTATATTTGAGGATGAACCTGAATCGCTTACAATATTCAATTACAGCACTTCAAATGAAGCATTTATTAAGAAGGAAGCGGGTGAACAAAAATTAGTCTTAGGGATCACCAAGGTGAAATCGTTGGTTACGCGTTCCGAAAAGAAGTTTGCTTTTGCCGTCATTTATCTTGGGAAGCATAATATCATTGGTAACATATCCCTCAATATGGAGCCGGATGAATTTACCAGTATGCAATATAGGATGGTGAAAGCATTTGAAGAGGGAAGACTAGGAGAAATGATTGGGTTGATTCAGATGTATTTTGGACCCGATAAATATACCTTATGGCACCTCTTCCAGGATGAAAAGAGAAAAGTATTGGATATGATTTCAGCAGAAAGTATGGCTGAACTTGAAAATTCTTTACGCAGAAGTTATAATCGTGATTATCCTTTGATCAATGCACTATCAACGAATAATGTTCCTATCCCCCCTGCATACAAGACCACCTTTGAATATGTGTTGAATGCTGATCTGGTGAGGCTTTTTAAATCGGATAAGATCAATATTAAAGAAATGGAACGCATATCCGCTGAGATGGACCGATGGAGCCTGAAGATCGAAGATCCTGAAAAGCTTTCGATCATGGCGGGCGAAAGTATTTACAAAGAACTTAATCGAATTAGCAGCGAACAAGAGAATATAAAAAGGATTCAGCGACTCAATAGAATGTTTCCTATTCTTAAAAAATTCAATCTGGATCCTAACCTGCACAAGAGTCAAAATTTCTATTTTGAGATTGCCATGGAGAACAAAAAGAAATCACAGCTTGAAAAAGATAACGAATGGTTGGATTCGTTTAATTTGCTGGGAACAAACCTGGGTGTAAAAGTAGAATAGTATTAAGCCAATTCTTCTTTTGCGTGGAGTTTATCGAGGTAATCCCAGACCAAACTACTGGCACCCAAAATTGGCGCCGCCTGGTTTTGCATAGCAGAAGGAAGTACTTTTATTTTTCCTCTGAAGAGGGGCATCAGATTCGCTTCCATATGTTTGATGGTAGGACGAAATATCAAATCACCAGCCATCGACAATCCGCCAAATAAGAATATCGCCTCCGGATCAGTATGGACAACGGTCTCCGCCAATTTCATTCCTAAAATTCTCCCTGTGTATTCATAGGCTTCATTCGCCACCACATCTCCACGGTTAGCCGCTTCCGTGATCATCTTGGTATTAAGATCTTCAAAACTAATTCCTCTGAGTTCACTGGGCTCCAGGTGATCGGCCAGCAATTTGTAAACGGTACGCTTAATGCCGGTTGCAGAAACATAAGTTTCAAGACATCCTCGCTTACCACAGTTACAATATCGGCCATTAGGGTTCACCGACGTATGACCAACTTCTCCTGCAATTCCATGATTTCCATTCAATAACACGCCTCCACAAACAAAACCGCTGCCCAGTCCGGTACCCAACGTTATCACCACGAAGTCTTTCATGTTTTTAGCATTACCATATATCATTTCCCCCACGGCGGCAGCATTGGCATCGTTGGTTAAGATACATGGAATTCCAAATTCATCCTTGAACATATTTGCTAATGGCAATACCCCTTTCCATTTAAGGTTTGTGGCTCGCTCGATATTTCCGGTATAGTAATTTCCATTGGCCGCTCCAATGCCGATTCCCACAACACGAGCACCAGAAGGTATCTCTGAAATTCCAATACGAAGTGCATCGGACATGCCATTAAAATAATCCTGAAAATGCTCGTACTCTGTGGTTGGGATATTACCTTGATACACTACATTTCCTTCCCGGTCAACGATGCCGAATTTTGTATTGGTTCCCCCAATGTCGATTCCAATGGTTAGGTCTTTCATCGAAAAATTTTAAATGGAAAGTATTTTTGCTATCCGTAATGATTCGCTATCAATCTCATGAATATGATTGATAATGGTAGAGAAGTCGTTATATACAATGACATTATTCTGGATGCCAACCATGACATCTTTTTCACCTTTCAATAATCCCTCTACAGCAGCGATGCCCATCTTGCTTGCGAGCACGCGGTCAAAATAGGTGGGTGTGCCTCCTCGCTGCAGATGGCCCAGAATAGTAACTTTTATGTCGAAGTAATTATTTCTGGCAGAAAATTGCTTTGCTAGCTCCATTGCGCCACCCAGTTTGCTTCCTTCCGCTACAACAACAAGACTTGATTTTTTATTTGTCTTACCCCCTTCATCAAGCTTTAAGAAAAGTCCATCAATGGTCATTGACTCTTCGGGAATAATGGTCGCCACTGCGCCCCCTGCAATTCCGCAGTTAAGAGCGATATATCCTGAATTGCGCCCCATCACTTCGATAAAGAACAATCGATTATGAGAGATCGCAGTATCTCTGATTTTATCAATCGCTTCCACGGCAGTATTAGTTGCTGTGTCAAAACCTATCGTATAATCCGTTCCGGCTAAATCATTATCAATGGTTCCTGGAATACAGATAGAAGGAATTGCATATTCCTCGTAGAACTTGTGGAGCCCGGTAAATGTTCCATCGCCACCTATCGCCACCAAAGCATTGATGCCATGTTTCTTAATATTAGCATAGGCTTTTTCGCGCCCTTCTTTCGAACGGAATTCTGCGCTTCTTGCGGATTTTAAAATTGTGCCTCCACGTTGAATGATATTACCTACCGATCGGGCACCAAGCTTTACGATTTCACCACTAATCATGCCTTCATATCCTTGCATGATTCCGTAAACTTCCTTTTGGTAGTAGATAGATGCGCGAACGACAGCACGTAACGCAGCATTCATTCCAGGAGCATCTCCACCGGAGGTGAACACTCCGATTTTAGAAATAGTTGAATTCATTCTTTAACTAGAAGTTTCAAAAATACATCTAAAAGAATGTTATACAAGAAGATTAAAAGTTATTCAGATTTCAATCGTTTGAAATAATTGATCAATCCATTAGTTGAAGCATCATGCGTGGAGATGGGGTCTAAAGAAGTGAGCTCAGGTAGAATTTTTTTAGCCAACACTTTGCCTAATTCTACACCCCATTGATCGAAGCTAAAGATATTCCAAATGACTCCTTGCACAAAAATCTTGTGTTCATAAAATGCAATAAGCGTTCCTAAAGTTCGTGGTGTTAGTTTCTTAAACAGGATTGAATTGGTTGGATGATTTCCGCTGAACACACGATAGGGTAGATGAAATTTAATTTGTTCTCTGTTCATACCCATGTCCTTTAATTCTTTCTCCACTTGCTCCGCAGTTTTGCCCAACATGAGTGCTTCCGTTTGAGCAAAATAATTGGACAATAATTTATCATGATGATCTCCTATAGGATTATGACTGATGGCAGGGGCGAGGAAATCGCATGGAATCAACTGTGTGCCCTGATGGATTAACTGATAGAAGGCATGCTGACCATTGGTCCCTGGTTCACCCCATATAACAGGGCCGGTTTGATGAAATACAGGCAGTCCATTCCGATCAATGGATTTACCATTACTCTCCATATTTCCTTGCTGAAAGTAGGCAGCAAATCGATGAAGATATTGATCATAGGGAAGAATTACTTCAGAATGGGCATCAAAGAAATTGGTATACCATACTCCTAATAAGGCGAGAATAACCGGAATATTTTTTTCAAAAGGTTCACTCTTAAAATGATTATCCGCATCATGCGCTCCTTCAAGGAGCTCCTTGAAATGATCAAATCCAATGGTACATGCAATGGATAATCCAATGGAGGACCATAATGAATATCGACCACCGACCCAATCCCAGAAAACAAACATGTTTTCTGGAGCAATACCGAATGCAGTTACCGCTTCGGTATTGGTGGAGACGGCTACAAAATGTTTGGCCACATCACCTTGTCCAGCGGTATTTCCAAGGAACCATGCTTTTGCAGATTCCGCATTGGTCATGGTTTCTTGTGTAGTAAAAGTTTTTGAGGCAATGATAAAAAGTGTTGTTTCAGGAGTCACTTTTTTCAATGTCTCAGCGATGTGCGTTCCATCCACATTCGATACAAAGTAAGGAGTAATATTTTTATGATATGGTTTGAGAGCTTCCGTCACCATAAGCGGACCTAAATCAGAACCGCCAATTCCGATATTTACAATATGGGTAATTGGCTTGCCGGTAT
>JAHEMS010000018.1:8054-16537 GCA_024643595.1 Bacteroidota bacterium | reverse complement strand
ATAATCGGGATTTATTTCCTAGAAAAAAAAATATATTTAGCGATAAAATTTATAATCCAGTCAATCCTATCTTTTTTAGCAAGGCTCAGGTTACCGGGCGAATAGACTCTATTAGTTATGTTGGTCGAATTAATAAGAACAAAAACCTTTCCCTGGTCTTGCGGGCGCTTGCTATATTAAGAAAGGAAAATATAGTTTTTAATCTGCATGTGGTAGGAGGTTACAAGGACAGTTATTATGAGCAAGAGATTAGGGCGTTAGTCAATGAAAATGAACTTGCCAGCCAGGTAATATTTTATGGATGGCAGACGCCAGAGCAGATTCTTGAGGTTCATGAAAAGTGTAGGCTTTTTATTTTGCCTTCTCAGCAAGAAACAATGCCGGTGGTGATTGGTGAGGCTATGGCACTTGGAAAGGTAGTGGTTGCATCTAACGTGGGAGCGGTGTCTGAAATGCTTACCCATAATATTTCCGGATTTCTTTTTGAAAAAAATAATATTGAACAACTTTGCGACTTGCTGAGAAAATTAAATCATGATGAAGAGTTAATTAACTCGGTATCAGTGAGTGCTATGAGAGAGGCAAGACAAAAATTTCATCCGGATAACATAGCGGTCAAGACGGCAGATTTTTACCGTAAAATGCTTGAACGGGTTGAAACTAAATAATGGTTTAGCGAAATGGCATTTTGTTGGTAATTATAGGTAAGTTACCAGCTTGTTTATAGGGCATCGTGGAAAGAGTTAATGAATGAAAAAGAAAATTGGAGTCATAGGATTAAAAGGACTACCCTCGTATGTAGGTGCAGGAACAGTAGGCGAACACATTATAAATCAGCTTAAAGGAGAATATGATTTTTATGTTTATTCAACTTCTTCTCACACCAGCCAGAAAACGGGCGAATACAATGGGGTTTATCAAAAGGTGATGTGGGCTCTTCCGTTTAAAAAATTAAATGGCTTCTGGTATTATTTTATATCTGCTTTGCACGCACGTTTTATTGGAAAGTTTGATCTGATCCATCTGCATAATAGTTTTGCGGCATTCACGATCCTTATACTGAAACCAAAATATCCGGTCATATTAACTACACACGGTGCTTTTCTTGTATTTGATAAATGGAAACGATACGGTTGGTTTTGGAATTTCAATACCAATAAACTGGTAAAAAAAGCGGATTATCTATGTTGTGTTTCCAAAGATGAGAAACGGCAATTTAAGGATTTGCTTAATCTGGAGGCGCATTACATTCCCAATGGAATCAGCCCAATAAATAAGGAGAGCTTACCGGCATTGCCGATAACTGAGCCTTACATCTTTTTTGCGGCAGGTAGAATTATTCGTGATAAGGGACTGCACCATTTAATCAATGCACTTCACAAAATAAAATATAAGGGAAAATTCCTAATTGCAGGAGATATGGAACAGCTTCCAGCATATAAAACAGAGATCTTAAATTTACTGAAAGGTCTCAATGTAGAACTTCTGGGATTAATTAAAGAGAAGGAGCTTCTTCTAAGTTATACCAGGCATGCCACGTTATTTGTTTATCCTTCGATTAAGGAGGCAATGTCGATGATGCTATTAGAAGCAGTTTCTGTAGACTGCCCTGTTATTTGCAGTGACATTATTCAAAACAAAGATATTTTGGCAGAGGATGAAGCTTTGTTTTTCAGGTCATCAAACGAGGATGACTTGTCTGACAAAATAAGTTGGGCTTTGGAAAACACCGATGAGATGAAAGTCAGGGCACAAAAAGCAAAAGAAAAATTTATTAAGGAATTCAATTGGCAAACAATCGCTTCGCAATACAAGGAAATATTTTTGAAATTCATAAAGTAGGTACAGGCATTCGTTTTAGTAAGAATTACATTTCAATAGAAATAATATGGAACAAAATAAACTTCAGATTGGTATTATTGGGCTCGGCAGAATGGGACTTTTGCACACGGCATTATTTAATACGTTGCCAGAGAGTAGCGTTGTGGCGGTGGTTGATCCAGCCATGTTTCCAGCCAAGCCATTGAATATGCTGAATCCGAAAATCAAGGTTTACAAATCCATCGAAAAAATGCTGGACAAGGAGCGGATCGATGGGGTAGTAATTGCCAGCCCGGTTGGATATCATATCGAAAATGCAATGGAGTGTGTTCGTAACAACATTCCTTTTATGATGGAAAAGCCATTGGCGGTGAATTCAAAACAAGCCGAATCACTCATTGCGGAATTGGATAAGAAATCACTACCTAATATGATCGGCTATATGGCGCGTAATATTGATAGTTTTCGTGAAGGAAAAAAAATCATCGAATCCCAAGCGTTGGGGAGAATTTTAAATGTAAAGGGAACAGTCTACGTTTCTCAGCTTTTTAAACAAGGTAAAGGCTGGAGGTACGATCCTAAGATTTCGGGTGGAGGGGTACTGGAAAGTCAGGGATCCCATTTATTAGATATGTTACATTGGTATTTTGGACCAGTAAAAAAAATTAATGCGGATACCTTATCTGTCTATTCTAAAGGAATTGAAGATTTTGCCCATGTGGTAATGGAGTTTGAAAATGGAGTAAAAGGATGGATTGATGCATCCTGGAGTGTTCGTTTTAAAAGAAAAATGGAATTAAGGCTCGAAATATTGGGTGAAAACGGATCCCTTGTAATAACGGATGATACCCTTGATTTATTTCTAGATAATGCAAAGGGCGATTATAAAGAAGGGAAGACTTTTTTATCGGCCAATGATTTGTTTACAGGAGTGTTTATTGACATTGCCGGAGCAAAATTCACTTATCAAGCTCAAGAGTTTGTTAATGCCTTGCGCGAGAAAAGACAAGCTTCTCCTTCCATAAGAGACGGGTACTATGTGCAGAAAATTGTCGATGCATGTTATCAGTCTGCATCAGAGAATGGTGCTCCTATAATGATTCATTAAATATTATTTTACGATCGATCTTGAATTCTTTTCTGAATTGAATATCAAGACAAATTTTAATTAGGTTAATTAAACATATGAAAAAGTTAGATAAGATATTGCTGGGTCACAATCCTTTATTTGGTGTCGATCATCTTTCACAGGAACGGGGTAATGCCAAAGACCAGAAATTTGGGAATAAGAGCGCGCTGGCGGATGTCCTTAGATATGCGCATAGTAAGGGGGTCAAGGCAATGATGATGTCGACTCATCCACGTGCTCAAGTGGTTTTGGATATCATTTCCGAAGATCCGGTTCTAAGAAATGATTTTACCGTATATCCATTATTGCCTTATGTTGTAAAATATGTACGCCAGGCAAATGAGAAGGGAATGTTCAATGTGCTAACAGATTTGTTAACTCAGGCAGGAGCTGGTAAAAGCTTATCCATGATGGTAACAGGTATGACGGGCCTGGCTTCGGGCAACATGTATAAGATGATTAAAATCTTAATTGACATTGAAATGCTACCATTTAAGGGGCATAAGGTAGGAGCGGTTTTCATGCATGATACATTAGTCGACCTGGCAATGGGGTTGGGTTGTGATGAAGCTTTTGATGTTTTTCGTGAACACATTGAGAAACAATATGACGTACCTGCGGGCTTAATTACGAAAAATGTGCCTATGTTGCGAGAGCGGCTTGATGGCCGAGGGTGGACCGATTACCTTATTATGGCTGCTTTTAACAAAACAGGTTTTTATATGAATCCTTCTTTGGAGAAGACGATTAGTGAAGTACAAAGACCTGGCATGAATTTCATTCCGATGAGTATTCTGGCAGCGGGTGCAATACCTCCTAAATCAGCTTTTGAATTTTTAGGTCAGTTTCCCGAAATTAATTCGGTTGTTGTGGGTATGTCCAGAAAAGATCATATAGATCAAACTGTGGACTTGATTAATCAATACATAAAATAGACATGATTCAATAGTAAATCAGGTCTGTTATATCATCAAAAGGAAAAAATAGATTAAATTTCCCTTTGAAGTTGAAGGTTTAACCAGTTGTTGAAGGATAGTATTTCAGCTTATTCTAATACTACATAAATCAGGCGTCATTAATAATGAGGTTAGGCAACCGTACATTAATTGTTCTATTCCTGCTGATAGACTTGATTTTATTAAGTCTGTCTTTAGCAATTATGGCCCGATTGCATTATGACGAATGGATAAAATTCAATGACCTTTATTTTCTCTTGCACGGTATTTGGATAGCCACCTATATATTTTATCTGGATCTTGCTTTTTTTGACATTGAAAGTACCAGCAATCGGTTAAAAAGCTTGATCAGGAAGTTCTTTGTCTACATGTCACTTGGAGCGATTTTAATTGTCTTATTGAACATGGATGACATTTCAAGAACCATGTTTCTGGGCTCAAGCTTAGTTTTTCTCGGTTTAAAAATTCCAGCTACCTATTTATATACCTACTTAATTGCTGTCCGTCAGGAAGGTCAGTCCTATAAAAGAATTTTAGTGATTGGGGCAGGAAAAATTGGCTCAGCACTGCAAACATTTTACAGACTTAACCCCATTTACGGTAAACTAATTGGATTTTTAGATGACCAAAAACAGAAGTCAGATCGGTATAATATTTTGGGTAAACTTTCAGATTTTCAAGAGGTATACAATTCCACACCATTTGATGAAACCATTATCACCATAGACCTGGCACAAGAGGCTACGATAAAATCGTTGGTTAACATAGCCGAATATAATGGAGTAAGACCTTCCATGGTGGCAAATTATTACTCCGTTTTTAATCGAAATTTTGAATTAAAGAACCTGGCAGGAATCCCAATAATAAATGTTCGAGAAGTTCCACTGGATAATTACATTCCACGATTCTGGAAGCGCATTTTTGATCTTTCTTTTTCAGGCTTTGCCTTATTGATTACATCTCCAATTTTCTTAATAATCGCTCTTGCCATCAAGTTGGATAGTAAAGGCCCTGTATTTTATAGGCCGGTACGGATTGGGAAGAAAGGGGCCAAGGTATTGATCTATAAATTCAGATCGATGAAGCACAACAGCTCTTCTGCGGATAAAACCCGATCAACTACCTTAAATGATGACCGAATAACGAGGGTGGGAAAATTTATTAGAAAATATAGCCTCGACGAGTTGCCTCAATTTATTAATGTATTTATAGGCGATATGTCAGTCGTTGGCCCAAGGCCGCATCGTGTGGATCTGGATAAAAGGTTTCAGCAAATAGCTCCAAGCTATATGGTAAGGCAATATATCAAGCCTGGAATCACAGGTTGGGCCCAGGTAAATGGGTGGCGAGGACCCACTGAAACCAAATATCAGTATGTTGTCCGAACCTTACACGACCTTTGGTATATAGAACATTGGAATTTTGTCTTGGATATCTATATTATTTTCCTCACTCTATTTGGAAAAAATACCAACAAAAATGCTTTTTGAGGCATTTATTTAAAATTGTGAGTGCCTTGATCGACAAAATTGTATTTTTACAGTTGTCGTATACAAGCACCTTACTTTAAATTGGCTTAATGAGTTATAAAACATATGTAGCACAATTCTTATCTAAAGGATGGTGTTGGGTATTAATTCTTACTTTATCGATGCTGACTTCATGTCGTTCGCATAAAGATTTGACCCTGTTACGTGATCTAAAAGGGGAAACTAACCTTGTTCCAAGGTCTGTTCTGGACTTTCGCTACAAGATCAATGTTAATGATAACCTTTATGTGAGCATTGTATCAACAAATCTTGAATTGAATGAAATCTATAACCCTGCCACAATTGGTCTTGGAAGGGGGGGAACAAATTCAAACATTTGGGGAACTCAATCAAGTCAATATGTATATGGCTATTTGGTCGATCTTGATGGAAGTATCACGCTTCCAACGATAGGAAAAATTCACGTTTTAGGATTGACAATCCCAGAGTGTGAATTGGAGATACAGGCCAAGGCCACACAATATTTAAAGGATGTTACCGCGAAAGTAAGATTGTTGAATTATAAAGTTACCGTGTTGGGGGAGGTTTTAAGCCCTGGCGTATATTATAACTATAATCAGGAATTTACTGTATTTGATGCGATCAGTATGGCGAGTGGAACTAAAAACACTGCAGCGTTAAACAATGTATTGGTGGTGAGAGAATTTGGCAACAAGAGTCAAACATTTAATCTGGATCTTAATAGTGCGAATGCATTGAATTCGGAAGCATTTAATGTTCAACCAAATGATGTCATAATTGTTCAGCCCGCTCCTTTTAAAAACTTTGAATTAAGATTGCCTATTTATTCGTTGGTACTATCATCTATTACGACTTTCCTTCTTGTTTTAAATTATATTCAAATTAAACCTTAATATTTCGAGACTTAGTGGAAACAAACAACACGTTTAATCGATATGTGCAGAATCAGGATCCTGAAGGGTTGTCCTTTAAACTGATCAAAACCAAAATTTTAAATAACTGGCATATATTCGCTGCATTAGGGCTAGTAGGCATGATGCTCGCCTTCGGATATTATAAGGTGTCTGCGCCGTATTATAAAATATCAAGTACAATCTTGATTAAAAATGATAGTAAATCTGAGCTCAACAATGTATTTCGTCAGCTAAGCATTACCAAGAGTAACCCGGTAATTCAGGATCAGGTAGGCGTGTTGAAATCGTATAGCCTGAATTTTAAAACCATGCAATACTTCAATTGGCGGTATTCATGGAGTAAGAAGAATTTTATAATGGAAAAGGATCTTTACAACAATGATCCATTTGAAGTGGTGGAAGATGAGTCTGCCTTGCAAATGGAAAATGTAAAACTAAAAATAAAGCCTATCTCAGAAAGTCAATATATTATTGAGTGTGATCAAAAAATTGTTGTCAAGGGCAAGGAACTAGATATCAACTTTGAGAAAACAATGAAGTTTGATGAACCTCTTAAGAACCAATATTTTCAGTTCACTCTTAAAAAAAGCTTAGAGCATCCAATTGTACTGGGTGAAGAGTACTTACTGGTATTTAACAACATAAGTCAGTTGGCATTAAAGTATAAGGAAAAATTGGTGGTAAAACCGGTTGGAGCCGCGGATGAGTCTAACCTTATTCTCCTGGAATTAGTGACCACTAATTTATCCCGAGATGTAGATTATCTGAATCAATTGGGGAAAATATATATACAGTTTGGCCTGGATGAAAAGAACAGAATGGCCAATAACACGATAAAATTTATTGACGATCAGATTACAGGGGTCAATCGATCTTTGCAAATGGCTGGAGATAAATTTACCAGTTTCAGATCTCAAAATAGAACGGTTGATTTAGGCAGTGAAGCATCATCAGTTGTCGACAAATTAAAGGTGATTGAAACAGAACGTTCAAGCCTTGAATTGAAGTTGGAATATTATAATAACCTAAAATTTTATCTCGAAAATCGGGACGAAAACAAAGACCTGGTTGCGCCCTCACTTGTTGGTGTTACCGATGACGCGCTTAATTCAAAAGTGCTACGGTTAAATGAATTGTTTACCAGAAGAGAAGTCTTATCCTATTCTGCACAGGAGAGAAATCCAGTTTTAATTCAACTATCAAATGAAATCGAGTACACGCAACGAACTTTGAGGGAGAATGTGGAGAATTTAATAGCCAATACGAATGTGGAATTGGAAAATCTTAATTCAAGGCAACGGACAGTTAATTCGCAGCTTTCCCGTTTGCCTAAAACGGAGCAAGATCTTATCGGGATAAAAAGGAATTTTGATTTAAATAATGAACTGTATACTTTTTTATTACAACGACGGGCAGAAGCAGAAATAGCAAAGGCATCTAATAATCCTGATGCACAAATATTAGATCCAACGGACAGTCAGATCGCTGTGTTAATGGGACCAATATTACTTATCAATCTTTTTATTGGATTATTTGCAGGTGTTTTTCTAGCACTCGCGATAGTCGTAGTGAAAGAACTCTCCAGCGAGGTGCTCACTGATATCAATGATATTACAAGACGTTTAGATGTAGCAGTGGTCGGTTCCATAAGTACTAATCGTCATCATTCCGAGATGTCGGTTCTTCTTTATCCTCGTTCGGCAATTACAGAATCTTTCCGTGGCTTAAGATTAAATCTTGATCATTTTCTTAAAAGTATCAATGGTAAAGTTCTTGCTGTGCACTCTTATATTTCAGGAGAAGGTAAGTCTTTTGTGGCCTTCAATTTGGCACTGATTTTTGCGATTGGTAAAAAGCGTGTTTTATTGATTGATTCTGATTTAAGAAAACCGCGGCTTCACAAAATACTTGACATGGATAATGACTACGGTCTTAGTGATTATCTGGAAGGTACGAGGTCGATCGAAGAAATAGTCAGGACAACAGAAGTTGAAAATCTTTCTTTTGTTGCGTCAGGTTCAGTTCATGAAAATTCAGCTGAATTATTAAACAATGGACTGATTAAGGATTTTTTGGAACAGTTAAAGACTCAGTTTGATTACATAATTTTTGATAACTCTCCGATAGGTCTGGTGTATGATCCGGTTATTAC
>JAHEMS010000018.1:0-8044 GCA_024643595.1 Bacteroidota bacterium | reverse complement strand
TGCCGGAAGGAAACTCGATACTGGAAAAGATGAAAGTTGCATTATCGCGAACAATAGATATCCTAAAGGAAAAGAAGGAGCAAATTCAAAAATCGTTTGAGAAGCAGAATCAATAAACGTCAATCTTCTTCAGCTAATTTGGAGAAATTATTGAAGTAAAAAAACTTCCCGGTTGGCACTAATGGACGAAATCAAACTCACTCAATATTCACATGGCGCTGGCTGTGGCTGTAAAATTGCCCCTGCTACGTTAGAGAAAATATTACTGACGCAATCTCCCAAGTTAAATTTTGCTAATCTTTTGGTAGGTAATGAGTCCAAAGATGATGCAGCGGTTTATGATTTAGGAGATGGCACATGTATCATAAGTACCACGGATTTCTTCATGCCCATTGTAGATGATCCATTTACTTTTGGAAAGATAGCATCCGTTAACGCAATCAGCGATGTATATGCAATGGGTGGTAAACCTCTAATGGCGATCGCTATTTTGGGTTGGCCAATTAGTAAACTTTCTGAAGAGGTTGCTCAGCAGGTTTTGGAGGGAGCCCGCGCAGTGTGTAGTGAAGCAGGCATTCCTTTGGCAGGCGGTCATTCGATTGATAGCCCTGAACCCATTTTTGGTTTGGCGGTAACGGGAGTCGTTAATAAAGAGCATCTCAAGAAAAATAATACAGCAGGAAAAGGTGATTTTCTATACCTCACAAAACCAATCGGGGTTGGAATGATCACGACCGCGTTAAAAAGAGGCTTGGCAGAGCCAAGGGATTTTAAAGAGGCGGTAGCGGTAATGTCACTTTTAAACAAACTGGGGCAGGAGCTGGGGAAATTAGATTATGTGACGGCCCTTACAGATGTAACAGGTTTCGGATTATTGGGTCATTTGGCAGAAATATGTGAGGGGAGCAATCTCTCGGCTGAAGTGGACTATCCAAAAGTTCCTTTGCTAAATAATATTTCGAATTATGCAGCACAGATGATTTATCCAGATAACACGATGCGCAACTGGAACAGTTATCAGCAGAAAGTATCAGGTATTGGGTCGGAGTCGTTTCTTACCCTGTGTGACCCTCAAACCAGTGGAGGATTGTTGATTTGTATTAGGGAAGACGCAAAGGATAATTTTGAAAATTTTGCTCAAAGCCATGGTCATAAACTTTCTCCTTTTGGACAATTGAAAGAGAAATCGGATTATTGGATCACGATTATGCAAGCCATATGAAACTGGAATTAACGCGAAGTAGATATTTAATAATGCTTAATATTTTAATCGCATTATTGTCTTTTGGTTGCTCACCCGGCAATAAAGAGTCCGCAGAAGTAATTCCCTATACCGTAGTCAAGGCTTTTCCACATGACAAAACGGCGTTTACACAAGGCCTGGTAATAGAATATGGAAGATTGTTCGAAAGTACCGGGCAAGAAGGAACATCTTGGATTGCAGAAGTAGACATTGCATCCGGTAATCAAGACAAAAAGGTATTTCTTGATTCCATCTACTTTGGTGAAGGCATTACTATTCTTGGTAATAAAATTTATCAGCTTACATGGAAAGCGAAAAAAGGATTTGTGTACAATGTAAATACTTTTCAGAAGCAGAATGAGTTCACCTATGATTACGAGGGATGGGGAATAACGCACAATGGTAAAAATCTGATGTTGAGTGATGGGACTCACAAAATTCATTTTTTAGACACGACTACTCTAAAAGAACTTAATGTTTTAGAGGTGAAGGAAAATTCTGTTCCCATTGATAAGCTCAATGAATTGGAGTTTATTAATGGCTACCTTTTTGCCAATCGGTGGATGACCAACGAAGTACTGAAGATTGATCCTGTTACGGGAGAGGTAGTTGGCAGGTTGGATTTATCTCAATTGGCAGTCGAAGCAAATCAATCCAATCCATCTGCCGATGTGCTTAATGGCATCGCTTACGAAAAGAAAAGCGGTTTGCTTTTAGTCACTGGCAAATGGTGGCCATTTATGTTTGCACTGCGATTGGAAAATGATCAAAAGAAATAGTTCATAATTATTCCGTTGAAGCGTAGGGTGGATTTTAATAGTTTATTTGGTCAGTGAAATAACTCACGATTCGTTTATACGAAAAAAAATATGCTTAGAGATCCTTTCGACTGGTATCATCGATTTCCAAAATGAGATCCTCACCGTAGGCCATGGCGGGCGTCTGATATCCGGATTTGAAATTCCCGTTTATAATTTTTTGAGCAATAAGAACAGATGTTTTCGCTGTGAGTAAATAACCACTTAGGGTTTCAAGCCGACTTTCATATTCTTTGCCGGTAGCATCCCACACTTTTCCCCACAGATAACTGCGGCCTGAATTTCTTTTCTCTTCACTGGGACCGGCAGGCTTCTTATCAATTTTTTTCAACATAAAATCCTTTACTATTCTTGTTCGTAGAAGCCAGTTAATGTACTTACTCCGTTTCGCATTCCTGATCATGGAAGGAGTGGCACCGGTATAAACTTCTATGTTTGGAATTCCCGTACTTCTCCAGGCTGTTGAGATATCGCCCCATGGAATATTTAATGCGGGCGATGTAAATGTCCCGAAGTCAACAGCTAATACTTTTTTACCCAGATTAATAGGAGTAAGTACTCCATTCTTGCGAATCAAACTTCCATTGCCAAGTCCTTCTGTCATGGTCTTGGATGTGCCCCTTGAAAGTCCACCTTTCGACATCGTGAAAGCCAGCTGTAAATGCGTTGCTGATGGCATACGATTTTTTAAGTGAAGGGCAAGACAATCCGAGGGAACTACATCGAATCCAGTACCGGGCATGATGGTAATGCCTGCCTCTTTACCTTTTTGATCATAGCCCGCCAGTAATTCAAACACTTGGTGTTCGCCGGTGATATCGGTGTAATGAGTTTTTGTTTCAAGGCAAGCATCGGCCATAGTTTTGGCCGTATATTGAAAAGGCCCACCACAGTGAATAACCACCGACCCTTTCTTCAGAAGATTCTTTAAAGCGGCATCATCAGAAATATCCACTACCTCAAACGGGTAATTTGTTTCTTCACTTTGCTTTTTGAGTGATTCTTTATTGCGTCCGGCAAGAATTACGTTGAGTTTTTTTTCATTGCACTCCTGGGCAATAAGTCTGCCTGTGTAACCGTAGGAGCCGTATAGGATAATAGTTGCCACGATATCTATTTAACACGCTCTACCTCAATGACAAAATAATTGGTGTCTCCACGCCATGGAAATTTTACTAAACGTTCAACGTATTTCAAACTCACACGCTCTCCGCTTAGTGAGGCTTCCTCTAGCATTTTTATGACATCTTCACGGTCACTTTCAACCGAAAAATCAAATGATTCTGAGACAAGATTTGGCGATTTATTGGCGCCAAATGTTTGGAGGTTAAGTTGACCTTCGTAGGTTTTAAATACGAATCCTTTCTTGCTGATCTTAATTACTATTCCCGATCGAACGCCCTCCGAGTATGAACCCCAATACGCGAAACTAAACACAGCTATTCCGCCAAGCAGAAGTATGATTAAAATACGTTTAAGCCATTTCATGGTCGAAGTTTTTAGGTTCTGAAGCCAGTTAGATTTTTCCATAATGTTAATGTCGATACAAATTAGCCTTTCTATTTAATTTAACATAGAAGTAACCCGCAAGGCTTATCACACAAAGAGATATTAATTGAGAGTTGGATAAAATATCTTCAATAATGAAACCCCTTTGGATATCTCCTCTGAAAATCTCCAGGACAGCCCTTCCAAGTGCATATGCGATGAGATAAAGCAGAAAAAGTTGTCCGGCAAATTTTTTCCCAGATCGATAATACCAAAGCACAATCATTATGGTGAAGATTAATGCAGCCTCATAAAGTTGAGTGGGATGCAAGGCAGTATTTAGTGGTTCGGCCTGACATTTCGTATCTGTAAAAATCACACCCAGAAAGTTATTAGTTGGTATTCCATAGCAACAGCCTGCCATAAAGCATCCTATGCGTCCGAAGCCATGCACAATACAGGTAACAATGGCCATAACATCCAGCATACCCATTACGGGTATTTTTATTTTTTTGAAGTACCAAAGCATGATCGGAATAGCCAGCAGCAAAGAGCCATAGAATACAAATCCGCTACCTGAAAAAAGGCGTTTCGGGTTATGCAGGTATTCAGCAGGATCTTCAAAAATGAGGAATAGCTTGCCGCCAATTATTCCGGCAAGCACAAGCATGATGAAGAGGTTGTTACTTTGATCAAAGGTTAATCCAAATTCCTTTTTACCCTGCCAATACATGTAAGAGAAACCAAGCAATGCCCCAATGGCAATGCAAAATCCATACGTGTAGAGGGTTAGGGATTCGGACTCATAAAGGATAGGGTGCATGATTGATGGACAAATGTCAATTCGTAATTGAACTATGAATTTGTTTAAAAAACAAAAGACATTTAATTATTCCTTTCAATTTCCTGCTACCATTACACAGTCATGATCTCGGCCTCTTTCTTTTTCAATAAGGCATCGATTTTTATCATGAAGTCATCTGTTAATTTCTGCACTTCATCTTCAGCATTTTTTAAATCATCTTCGGAAACGCCTTTGATTTTCTTCAGTTGTTCATTGGTTTCCTTTCGAATGCTCCGCACGCTTACTTTACCATGTTCACACTCATGACTGGCCTGTTTAACCAATTGCTTTCTGCGCTCCTCAGTAAGCATGGGTATGTTAATGATGATTTGCTGGCCATCATTTTGAGGGGTCAAGCCGATGTTTGCCACCATGATGGCTTTTTCAATTTCCTGAATAATCCCTTTCTCCCAGGGTTTAATAAATAATGTGCGTGCTTCCGGCGCTGTAATTGACGCAATCTGGTTAAGTGGACTCATTACACCATAATAGGTAACCTGAATACCATCCAACATGGATGGGTTTGCTTTGCCTGCGCGGATTTTTGCCAGTTCATGATTAACATGATTCATCGCCTTATTCATCTGATCCAAGGCTTCTTCCAGATAGAGTTCAAGTTCTTCCATAAACAATCAAATTTATTTTATCAACTGATTAATGTTCCTGCGTCTTCACCATTGACCACTCGAATGAGATTGCCCTTCTTATTCATATCAAATACAATTATCGGCAGCTTATTTTCCTGACAAAGGGTAAAGGCCGTCATATCCATAATGTTTAATTTTTTCGAATAAGCTTCCTGAAAACTCAATTGATGATAGCGCACAGCCTCTGGAAACTTTTCGGGATCTTTATCATACACACCATCAACCCGTGTTCCTTTTAGTACTACGCCTGCCTGAATTTCTATTGCCCGTAAACTTGCGGTGGAATCGGTGGTGAAATATGGATTCCCAATACCAGCTCCAAAAATTACAATTCTGCCCTTTTCAAGGTGCCGTATTGCTCGGCGTCTTATAAAGGGTTCGCACACTTGTTCCATTTTAATACCAGCCATCAAACGGGTGAACATTCCATGTCTTTCCAAAGCGCTTTGAAGCGCCATGGCGTTGATTACGGTAGCCAGCATCCCCATATAATCACCTTGAACGCGATCGATTCCCAATGCTTCAGCCTGGCCTCCGCGAAAAATATTTCCTCCGCCAATGACAATGGCAATTTCCACTCCAAGCTCTTTGATCGCTTTTATTTCAGCGGAATATTGTTCGAGCACGGCAGGATCGATATTGCTTTTTGAGCCCGTGCCCATAAGCGCTTCACCGCTGAGTTTAAGTAGAATGCGTTTATACTTCATGTTTAGGATTTATTCTCGTTTTTAACCTCGCAAATATGGTCAGAATGAGCCAATTTTCGAGCAGAATATTTATTTCCTTTTCGAATTGAATGATCCTTTTAACCTAAAAAAGCCGGATTTTTTTCCAAATTATTAATGATATCTTCTGTCATCTCTTCCAACCCGAAGCGATGTTTCCAACCCCAATCTTGTCTTGCGGCTGAATCGTCAATCGACTTGGGCCATGAATCGGCAATAACTTGCCTAAAATCCGGATTATACGTAATTGTAAAATCGGGGATATATTTCTTAATTGTTGAAGCAATCTGTGCAGGACAAAAACTCATTGCACCAATATTGTAACTGGACCGGATTTTAACTTGCTCTGCCGGGGCTTCCATAAGATCGATAGTTGCCTTAACGGCATCATCCATGTACATCATTGGTAGGTAAGCATCAGCGGACAAGAAGCACTCATATTTCCTTTCTCGTATTGCTTTAAAGTAGATATCCACAGCATAATCAGTAGTGCCGCCTCCAGGTATGGTTTTATAGCCGATCAATCCAGGATAGCGAAGACTACGTACGTCAACTCCATACCTTCTGAAATAATATTCACACCATCGTTCACCGGCAAGTTTGGTAATGCCATACACGGTGGTAGGATCCATGATGGTGTCTTGTGGGGTATTTTGCTTTGGAGTAGTTGGTCCAAAGGCAGCGATGGAGCTGGGCCAATAGATTTTATGAAGCTTTAATTCGTGGGCAGCCTCCAATACAAATAACAGACTTTCCATATTCAGCTTCCAGGCCCATCTTGGATCTTTCTCACTCGTGGCAGAAAGTAAGGCAGCAAGATGATAAATTTGAGTTATTTCATGTTTGCGGATAAGTTCATACAGCCTGTCGCGAAGCATGACATCAAATTTCTCATAAGGGCCTTCCTTCAATATGCCCTTTGCATCTTTAACATCAGATGCAATTACATTTTCCTGACCATATATTTTCCACAACCCCTGAGTCAGTTCTGAGCCTAACTGTCCACCTGCGCCAATAAGTAGTATCTTTGTTTTTTTCATTTATTCAATTGAATACACGGTGAAGTTATTAAAATTTATGATGTGCGAATTATCAATTACGATCGTAGATTTAAGCGATGAATTTTGAAGAGTACCTGATTAGTAAAAAAATAAATAGTGAAGCCTTTCGCAAGGCCGAGCCGCTTCTTTGGAATGAATGGAATTCTCAATTTGAAGTAATGAGTCCGGCCAGTTTTACAGCACGAAATCTTTACCTCATTAATCCAATCCGAAGAAAGTATTTATTGGAATTGCCTGAAATTAACACTGTGGCTAAGTCAAATACGCCGATGCCTAAGCCGGTAATAAAACTAAAACCTAAAATCAATTAATTTATGTACAAGAGACTTCAGCCTTCGTTGCACAAGGAACTAGAATCAATTCGCGAAGCGGGCTTGTTTAAAAAGGAGAGAATAATAGTTACCCCGCAGGGTGCAGCTATCAAAACGCAGGATGGGCATGAGGTGATAAACTTTTGTGCCAATAATTATCTGGGTTTGTCCTCACACCCTCGGGTAATCGAAGCGGCCAAACGCGCCATTGATACACATGGCTATGGCTTGTCTTCCGTTCGATTTATTTGTGGTACCCAGGACATCCATAAAGAACTGGAACAAAAAATTTCTGAATTTTTCGGTACCGAGGATACGATCCTATATGCGGCAGCTTTTGATGCTAATGGAGGTGTTTTTGAGCCACTGTTGAATGAAAAGGATGCCATTATTTCAGATGAGTTGAACCATGCTTCGATTATTGATGGTGTGCGTTTGTGTAAGGCCATGCGATACCGCTACAAACATAACGACATGGATGATTTAAGGCTGCAACTGGATGAGGCAAGAAAAGCAGGGGCAAACCAAATCATTATCGTGACAGATGGGGCGTTTTCAATGGATGGTACCATTGCTCAGTTGGATAAAATTTGTGATCTGGCTGATCAATATGAAGCATTGGTGATGACGGATGAGTGTCATTCATCCGGGTTTATCGGCAAGACTGGTCGTGGGGTTCCTGAATATCGTGACGTATTAGGTCGTGTTGATATAATCACCGGGACGTTGGGCAAGGCACTGGGAGGAGCTTCCGGGGGATTTACTTCTGGCCACAAGGAAATCATTGAAATGTTGCGTCAGCGCTCTCGGCCATACTTGTTTTCAAATACATTGGCACCATCAATTACTGGCGCTTCCATCGAAGTGTTCAACATGCTATCGGAAACAACGGCTTTGCGGGATAAGC